>CAZFHF010000281.1:0-4628 GCA_964518655.1 uncultured Bacteroidales bacterium
GAACCCCTGTTACCAGGATGAAAACCTGGCGTCCTAGCCCCTAGACGAACGGACCGTATACCTTAAAAATTTCAGGTCTGCAAATGTATAACAAATTACATTTGACACAAAATAATTAAGAGAAATTTTCTCAAATTTTACGCCCAGTTTATTGTAAATTCAGTCAGCTCGTCATTCTCTGTCATTGACTTTGTTATCTCCACACTGATATCTTTGCTGCCGGATATTTCCAGAGCCTTTTCAATCCACCCGGCAATTCTGTATTCTATTGCTTTTTGCGGATTTGACATTCCTGAAATATGCAGTACCAGATTATTGCCTTCATTCTTTATAGTCTGCATTTCACATGGCCGGTAATATGTCGAAAATACGCGTGAAGCCCTTGCTATAAGATAAGAAGGATTTGCTACCATTACAAAAATTTTGTATATCCCCTTTAATGCTTCTTCGGCGCTGTATCTTCCGGATTCCCATGCTCCTTTTATAAGATCATTATTAAAAAACATCCTTGCAATAATTTCTGTAGGTATGGCTGCTCCATAGTCGACAGGATACCATTTTGTGGCTTCTATAACATCTGAAAAAATTGTTTTTGATTCTTTTGGCAGAGCATTCAGCCACTGCTTAAACTTATCAGGATACCTGTCCCTGACAAAATCACGTACTGCTATTACTGCTGTCCCTTTTATTTCCATAGTATCATTTATTTAATAATTTTCTTGCAATACCTGGTATGTCTATTCCCGAGAAATTACCTGAACTCATAAGCAACAGGTTTTTACCTTCCCAATTGAATTTCTCCAGAAAGTTAATAAAATCATTTTTATCTGTAAGTAATAATAATGAGTCATTTTGAAATGCCTTTTTCACGTCAGTGTGTGAAAACGGGTCCATATTTTTATGACTGAAAACTGCAGGATCGAAATATATAACTCCTGCATCGGCATTGTCCATTGTATGGGCATACTGTGAAATAAATTCAGGATTCAGGCTACTGAATGTGTGCAGCTCCATGCAAGCTACAAGGTAACGTCCGGGATACTGCTCTTTCACTGAATTTACCGTGGCTCTCAGCTTGGAGGGAGAGTGCGCAAAATCAAAGAATACTGCAGAGTTTTCTGCAGATGCCATT
Source organism: uncultured Bacteroidales bacterium (assembly GCA_964518655.1). Classification (GTDB taxonomy): domain Bacteria; phylum Bacteroidota; class Bacteroidia; order Bacteroidales; family UBA10428. Next base: position 1,133 of record CAZFHF010000281.1, read on the forward strand.
TGCTGTAACCTTCTTGATGCCCCCTCAAAAGATCTTATTGCTTCGTATATGTTATTCTTTCCAAGTCCCAGCTTTTCACATATATTCTTAGCCGCATTGAAATTCTGCATGTTATGTTTTCCAAAAAACCTGACAGGATATTCCCTTCCCTCAAATTCAAGAATGGTATTATGATCCTTTATTTTATGATCATGCAGATCATAAGAAACAACTCTCAATTTACCAGCACTTTTTTCAATTATACCCTTCAGTATTTTGTCATGTTTATAATAAATAACCGTCCCCTCTTTATCCATCGTCTCTATCAGTTCAGTAAAAGCTTTGATATATTCATCCATTGTTGGAAATACATTTATATGATCCCATGCAATACCAGAGATAACACATATATGAGGCTTGTACCAGAGGAACTTGGGCTTTGGATCAAGCGGAGAAGATAAGTATTCATCGCCTTCCAAAACTGCTGTTTCAGAATCTTCCCTGAATCCGGCCATAGTATCAAAATCTTTGAGTTTTGAACCTACCAGGTAATCAAACCTGTGGTTATTATAATTCAATATATGCATCACCATGGCGGTTATTGTTGTTTTGCCATGACTGCCGCAAACTGCAACCCGTGTTTTATTTTTCGTAAGTTCATAAACATACTCGGGATACGAATATATTTTTATCCCAAGATCAATTGCTTTTAAGAGCTCGGGATTATCCTTCCTGGCATGCATGCCAAGAATTATAAAATCAATGTCTTTTGTTATTATTTCCTTATCCCAGCCTTCCCTGGAAGGCATCAGCCCATGTTTCAGCAGTCGTGATTTGGATGGTTCAAATACCTCATCATCAGAGCCCGAAACAGTAAATCCCTTCTCTTTAAGTATAATCGCCAGATTATGCATAACTGCACCGCCAATTGCAATAAAATGTACTCTTTGCGGTCTTAGCTTTATACTCATCCTTTGTTTTTACGGTTATATTAATTAAGCTAATTTAACTTCAAATTTCTTTATTACTGTATCTTATCAAAGATAATTTTAAAATATCATCAGTATAATTTCAGTAACAAATTTCCGGTATTAAGTAAGCAGAATATTATCTTTTTCACAAAATATTGTTAATAACTTGTTAACATATATTATTGATTTCTCTAAAATACTGGAATAACTTCGCAAGTTAAACTCGTTAACATGAAAACCAATAGCCATATCATACTTGTAGTTGAAGATGATAATATAAGTTGTGAGCTTTTCAGAGAATTATTTGCCAAGGCAAGTATTGAAAATTATATCATCGTTTCTGAAGGAGAAGAAGCTGTTGAGCTATGTAAGAACAACCGTGCTATTGGACTTGTGCTTATGGATATCAAGCTCCCGGGAATTAACGGCCATGAAGCAATGAGAGAAATCAAGAAAGTAAGGGGCACACTTCCTGTAGTTGCGCAGACAGCCTGTGTTTCAAAAGATGCAAGAGAAATATATATTGATTCAGGATTTGATGATTGTCTGTTTAAACCTATTGATAGCCGTGAGCTTATAAAACTCATTGAAAAATACCATGAACCTGTCTTAAATTAATATTTTGTTTCTTTTTTCCCCGCTGTAAGCTGATATAATGAAGAACTACTATTATCCCCTGCTCATTTTTAATATATTATTCTTTGTATCTTCTGTTGCACAGGAACTGCCTCTGGGATATATACTTCAATATAAGCAGGATTTTTCAAAGAAAAAGTCACTGGATGGTTTTAACCTCTCCAGCGGAGATACATGGGTAGTTGCCCGGGAAAAACAAAATTTTTATCTGGAATTCTCTAAGCAAAGCAGTTACAACCCTGCTGTAAAATCTCCAAAGAATATAGGTATCCTGTCAAGGTATATCTTCGGTGATTTTATTCTTGAGGCTGATCTGCAGCCGGCGGGCCGGGATAATGATTCGCTTGATATTTGTATCTTTTTTGGAATGAAAGATTCATTACTCTATTATTATGTTCACCTTACATCATATCCTGCTGACTCACAGAACATCTATATTGTTAATAATTCAGATCAGAAAGAAATCCCCGCAGCTACCTATGAGAGAGCGAAATGGGTTGCCAATAAATGGCATAAATTGAGAATTGAAAGAAACATTGTTACTAAAACAATAACCGTCTTTGTTGACGATTTGTCAAATCCCCTAATAATAGCAAAAGACAGGACATTAATGATGGGATACATAGGATTTGGCTCATTTAATGGTCCCGGGAGAATAGACAATATTAACATTTATGCCCCCACTGCAATTCATGAAGAGACTGAAATTTTTAAATCGCAATAGTTTTTTTATTAAAAAAAAATATATTTGCCCCCTGCTTTTATACACAGTATAAAGGTATCAACTAAACCCTGATACTATTAAACCCTATGATTGCTAAGTATTATATATTATCTGTATTTATTTTGCTTCAGTTTGTTTTACCAGACTATCCGGCTGAAAACATTACACCCCTTAAAAATGATACCGATGAAAATTCTCCCGTACCCGGAATAGAGCATATACAAAACATCTGCAGTCAGATCAATGATCCCGAATTAAATCCTGATGCTTTGGAATATGCACTAAAGGGTTTTAACTATCTGAAGCATAAAAATATCTTACGCAATGACACTATATTAACAGTCATTGATTATAGCAAATCATCGGTATCCGAACGTTTCTTTGTTATTGACATTAAAAACCGGAAGATATTATTCAAGTCACTTGTTGCACATGGTAAAAATTCAGGACTGGAATATGCTGTAAGTTTCTCAAATGTAAAATCTTCAAGGAAAAGCTGTATGGGTTTATTTCTTACCGGTGAGACCTACTATGGAAAACACGGATTCTCATTAAGACTAACCGGACTGGAGAATAATATAAACGATAATGCACGGGAACGGGCAATAGTAATTCATGCTGCAGGTTATGTGAATAAGACTTTTATAAAAAACTACGGCCGCCTGGGCCGTAGTTTCGGTTGTCCTGCCTTACCTGTATATAACTATGAAAATATTATTAACACCATTAAGAATAAAACCTGTCTGTATATTTACTCTCCTGATAAGAGCTATCTTGAAAATTCAGAAATTACAGGTTATTCAAAACTAACCTGACAAATATTTAGTTGAACAGAATATCTATTTGCTTATCATCCTTACTATAAATGTCATCATAGAAATAAATGTTATTAAGCTCATCAGCCTCACAGGTGAGATATCTTATATGAATATCCAATGGTTCTGTTAGTTCTATTTCTTTGTGCGTACCTTTAGCCAACAAAGACTTAATATAAATATTGTCCTTGCTTTTATAATTCTCCTTTATCAGGTATTCGGCAAAAGTGTCCGGATTCTGAAGCCTTATACATCCATGTGAATAAGCCCTGTCATTATTTGAAAATAATTTCTTGGCAGGTGTATCATGCAGATATATCCTGTAAGGATTCGGGAATACAAACTTAATAATTCCCAGCGCATTGGTTTTA
>CAZFHF010000282.1:0-4595 GCA_964518655.1 uncultured Bacteroidales bacterium
GCTTCTGGCCTTTTTTTGTAAATATGATAATACAGATGTGATATCAATTTGATAAAAAATCATGCAAACCATAACATTCTCCCATCCTTATACCTTTCTCTGTCATTTCCAGATTACAGCATTCAATATTAATATCGTGCTCAAAGAATAGAGTATATTTATTCTTATATGCTTCATCAAGAAATGCCTTTTTCTCGTTAAACATTACCAGGGGACATGTATCAAATCCGCAAATCCAGGATAAAGGAATATGCGCTGAGGTTGGTATTAAGTCAGCAACAAAAACAATTGTTTTATTGTTGTACTTTATAAACGGAATAATCTGCCCGTCAGTATGGCCGTTATATAATCGCAGTTCAACACCTTCAGTTAACATGGTACCTTTATTAATTAACTTCAGCTGTCCACTCTCCTGCACAGGCAGAAAATTCTCTTTGAGAAATGAAGATTTTTCCCGTGGATTTGGATTTATGGCTGAATCCCATTGTTGTTTGCTGATCCAGTATTGAGCTTTGGTGAAGGTTGTCCGTAATGTTTTATTTTCATCATATTCAACAGCTCCACCGCAGTGATCAAAATGTAAATGAGTTAAAATAACATCTGTAATATCCTCAGGGGAAATGTTATTTTTCTTTAAAGAATTTTTCATTGTATGATTGCCGTTCAAATAATAGTATCCGAAAAATATTGCATCCTGTTTATTACCGATACCTGTATCAATAAGGATCTTGCGGTCTCCGGCAATAATAAGCAAACATCTCATTGACAGGTTGCACATATTATTTTCATTTGCTGCATAACGTTCGTTCCAGATTGATTTTGGCACTACGCCAAACATTGCTCCTCCATCTATCATTAAATTTCCTGTTTCTATACTGATAAGTTCCATATTAAAAAGTGTTAATAAGCGGACAGTAAAAATCAAGGTAAACTGATCTTGCAATATTATGCTATAACAACTAAAATTCCAGAGTGTTTTAAATTAATATAATAAATCGTCATAGGGATATCTGGTAATATGTATTTCTTTTGCTTTTTCATAAAGGAGTTCCTTTAATTCTCCGATATTTTTCTTTTTGGTCGCCGAAATAAATATACTGGGTGAATTGTTCCTTGCAATCCAGATATTTTTAAGCTCAGCAAGTGTAATGTTATCCCTGGTTTTTGGTGTAAGATCGTCCTCATCCTTTTTGACATATTTATATGCATCAATTTTGTTGAATATTAAATATGTTGGCTTATTATTAGCATTTATTTCATAGAGAGTCTGGTTTACTATATTTATTTGTTCTTCAAAATTCGGATGTGAGATATCAACAATATGTAAAAGTATGTCGGCTTCCCTGACTTCATCAAGTGTTGACTTGAAGGATTCAACAAGGTGATGCGGCAATTTTCTGATAAAGCCTACAGTATCGGAAAGCAGGAAAGGCAGGTTACCTATTACAACTTTTCTAACAGTAGTATCCAGTGTGGCAAACAGTTTGTTTTCGGAAAAAACTTCCGATTTACTTAGCAAATTCATGATTGTTGATTTACCAACATTGGTATATCCTACCATTGAAATCCTTACCATCTTGCCCCTGTTTTTCCGCTGTGTTGCTTTTTGTTTATCAATCCTGGTAAGCTGTGTTTTTAATTTTGCAATTTTATTTCTTATTATACGGCGGTCGGTTTCAATTTCTGTTTCACCAGGACCACGCAGGCCAATACCCCCTTTCTGGCGTTCCAGGTGAGTCCACATTCTTGTCAGTCTTGGCAGTAAATACTCATATTGCGCAAGTTCCACCTGTGTTTTAGCATGAGCAGTCTTGGCACGCCTGGCAAAAATATCCAGAATAAGGTTTGTTCTGTCAAGAATCCTGATATTCAATTCCCTTTCAATATTTCTAATCTGGCTTGGAGAAAGCTCATCGTCAAAAATTGCAATATCAATGTCCTTTGTTTTGATATAATCCTTAATTTCCTCAAGCTTTCCGGCACCTATGAATGTTCCTGGATTAGGGACGTCCAGTTTCTGTGTGAACTGCTTAACAGGTACGGCACCTGCAGTTTCAGTGAGAAATGCCAGTTCCTTCAGGTAATCATTAACCTCCTGCTCAGTATTGGAATGGTCAATAATTCCTATAAGTATTGCTCTTTCCTGTTCGGTTTTTGTAAGATATTCACCCATTGCATCAATTAACCTGCAATATTAATAGAATAAAGGCGTGCAAAGTTAAACAAAATTGGAATAAGTAAACATATAGCAGTATTCAGAATAGCATAAGTTTTAGTGCAAATTATATCCCGCGAGATTATTAAGCAGAATACATTCCCGGGATCTATTTAATATGATACCTGTTATGGCTTATTACATCCCTAATTGAATTTTTCAATGCTTCACTGCAATCGTAAATCATTGTAAAATCATCCGGAAATGGCAAAGGCTCAACTTCAGTCAACCTGCGCGTCTCCCGGTCAAGGGCCTCGATATCTCCAACTGCCCTGGCTGAGACATGCTCAAAATGTGTTGATGCAGCGACCGGGTCTTTTTTAATTATACGTTTAGGATTTGTTGAAATAATTTCAACCTCACCTTTAATATTGACGGATTTCTCCTGCAATCTTTCAATTACAGTACATGTTAAATCTTTATATTTTTTTACCTTAATATCATTACCCACACTGTCTTTCATTACGTTGCCATTTTTATCAAGGACATACTCAAAGCCGTCTTCAACAGTTTGTTTTACAACCCTGTCTTTTGTTTTTACTATTTCAGGAGAAACATCAATGATCTGAAGCTTGATATTCACGAGATAATCATAGTCAATGTTTCTGTCAAGTGGCCTTAAGTGATATTCAACCCATTCATTATTCAATCCGTCGGTATTAAAAGCCAGCAGATTATCCATGAATTCTTTAGATAATCTGAGATGTGTATTATTTATAGTATTTACCAGCACCCTGCTAATACCTTTATATCGAGCTTCTTCCATAAGACTGTTAATATCAGGGTAAACACCTTCCTTATAATTATTTGCCTTTCCAAGTTCATAATATGCCTCACGGTATGATTCTTTTTTATTATCAGCCATAAGATTTTTAGCGTGCTGATAATAGTATTCTGCCGCATTTGATTTTGATTCCACTATTTTCGCATCATAATCCGTATATTCATAGTTTATGTATTGCCCGCCTATATTTAATGGCAGTACTTGTTTTACCCTGGATTGCCTGGCTTTTAATGCCGAATATCTCTGATAAATCTCATCCCACGTATTTGGCGTACCTTCCATTTTTAAATACTTTATTCTTTCCAGATCCCTGTCATTTGCCAGGACGTATGCCTTATCCAGATTAACGGCGTCTTTTTCGCTATTGGGATTTTTAATCAGCTTTTTAACAGATTTATTAATTACGGCATCATAGTTGCCGCGTTGCATCATTTTTTTTGTTGAGCTGCAGCCTGCAATAAAAACTAGTATTAATAATGAGTAAAATAATTTTTTCATATTGTATTTTTTATTGGAGATTATTTTACAAAGGATATAATAAAGTTATAAAAACAAACATTAACATGACAATTATATCTGGCAAAAAATTACTATTAAGCTCATAAAATAAATAAGGCTGCCTTAAAAAGCAGCCTTATTGTTATATTTTAAGCCAGTTTTTTATTGTAGGATAAAAACAATAGGGAATGTAAACTGAACTTTCACAGGTTTACCTCTTTGTTTTCCGGGCTGCCATTTGGGTGAAGAGTTCACAACTCTCAGTGCTTCTTTGTCAAGTGCAGGATCAACTCCCCTGATCACTTTGGCATCCACGACCTGGCCTTTTGAATTTACGGCAAACTGTACGAATACTCTTCCGCTTATTCCATTTTCAGCGGCTATTTCAGGATAACGGAGGTTTTGCTGGATCCATGTGCGGAAAGCGTTTTGATCTCCCCCCTGGAATTTTGGCATATCTTCAACAATAATAAACACCTCTTCTTCTCCGGCTTCTTCCTCTTCAAAAGGCATAAAATCCATCACAAGGTCCTGATCACCCTCCATATCATCCAATTCAAGCTGGTCGTCAAGTTCAACATCATCCTCAACAATATTGAGTACTTCGATTACCTGCGGAGGAGGAGGCGGTGGGGGCGGCTGTTCCTGCTGCTGCCTGGTAATAGGTATTATTTCTTCATCACCTTCATCATCAGACAGTATTTCCAGCCCGGTTCCCTTTGATGGTCTGGTTGTCCATTCAAATGCAATAAGCACTATAGCAAGTACTATAACCAGTCCGAGTTCCAGAAAAAGGGGCCTGTTACTTTCCAGATTTGCCTCTTTTGATTTCTTTGCTTCCATTGTTAATATTATTTAATAAGCCAAATTTAAATAATAAAAGATTAATATGCAAGGATACTATCCAGGGATACTATACTGGGTGTTAATACATGTAAGGATAGTATCCCATATTTAAAAATAACGGGATAGTATCCCATATTATTTTGGGGAAATTTATATTTTTGTGGCTGTTATTGGGGATGTAGCTCAGTTGGCTAGAGCGCGTGAATGGCATTCACGAGGTCAGGGGTTCGATTCCCCTTATCTCCACAATAA
>CAZFHF010000283.1:0-4553 GCA_964518655.1 uncultured Bacteroidales bacterium
TTTTCCTGAAAATCCCCAGATGAATTAAAGTATTTCAGAAGCTCAGGTCAATATAGCAACCCTTACCTTTAACAAATATCTTTATTCATTGGATTCAAATGATATCTCATTCAGTTTCTGAATAAGAAATTTAGATGTGTCATTATAGTATCTTTTTTGTCTGAAAGCTACAACCCATCTTATACCTGCAATGGCATTCGTTAAAAATACCTCATCAGCTGTAAGAATATCCTGAATCGTTAATGAACACTTATCATTCACAGAATAACCAAGATTCTTGGACAGTTCAATTATAGTATGTCTCATTATTCCTGCAAGACAACCTTCATTTAAGCCAGGGGTAAGAATCCTGGAATTCTTAACAATGAAAATATTTGAGCTTATTGATTCAATGACTCTTTCCTTCTCGTTAAGAATAAGACAATCGTCAAGACTTTTTTCCTTTTTATGAATACCGGCAAGGACAAATATCAATGAGTTTGTTGTTTTTAAGTTTGACAGAAGATTAGCAGGTTTTCGGACCAACTGGTAAATATCGACTGCATAACCGTTCTTATTCAAAACATACCTGTCATTTTCCAAAGAAGAGGATTCCACAATAAAGGAGATTTCATTTGTTAACGGAGTATATAATCCACCGGAATTTCTAAATACCGTTATTCTTATTCTTGCACCCTGAAGCTGCCTGTTTTTATTTAGAATATTTATTATTATCCTGTCAAAATATTCGGTTCTGAAATTATCAGGAATATCCATTTTAAGGATTTTCATTCCATGTTTGAGCCTCTGTATGTGCAATTCCAGGAACTGCGGCGTAGTACCGTTGGCATGAATCGTCTCAAAAAGTGCATCACCATAATTAAATGCCCTGTTATCATTATTAAAAACCGGCTGATCTGATTTGAGAAACTCACCATTAAAGAATATGTATTTGCTAATCTGCATTTCTCCTTAATTGTGTAATTTGCATATGCCCTAGAACCTTAAAAACTCTGTAATGAAATTACCCAATAACCGGAAATCAAGAAGTATTGGAAAAAGAAATCCAAATACCGCACCAATAAAATGGGCATCATGATTAATATTGTCAATATTCCTTTTATTCATTATCTGAGAGTAAATGAGGTATATTGCTCCTAAAATTATACCTGGAACTGGTAGTATGCCATAGATATATAACATTTTCCATGGATTGAAAAATATATAGAAGAATATAATTGCTGAAACCGCTCCTGATGCTCCTACAGAATTATACCAGGCATTGTTTTTCTGTTTAAACAGGCTGATTAAGGATGATATAACAATAGCTATCAGGTAGAATATAAGATATATTAAACGCGGATATTTTATTATCCCGGCATACATGAGTTCATTAAAATACCGTTCAACCACAGGCCCGATTAAAAACAAAGCCAGCATATTAACTATCAGGTGAGTCCAGTTGGCATGAAGGAATCCATGAGATAATAACCTGTATAGTTCTTTACGATAATAGATCTGGTAAGCATTAAACTGAAATTTTGAGAAAAACTCAGAATTATTGAATGCAGTAATAGAAATTATTGCAGTAAAGGCTATTATTATATATGTCATACCCTGTAAAATTAGATAAAGATATAAATATCCCCTGACTATTTTTTATATAATTACAACATTAGGATTCATCTTTTTGAAATTTTAAACCTGCTAAAAATAAATTATTAAAAAAATCAGAATCCCGATGGATATCGTTAAAACAACTTACTGCGCTCGTTCTCACAACTTTCTAATTTGATCAGAATGATGCTTATGAATCAGCAAGATAATAAATTAATGGAGTATCTTATAAATTAATTCTTTTAACAAATTACCCGGTGAAGTTGATAAATTATCAACGCCCTTTGATTTCAGATCATATTCTCTGAGTAAAGAAATAATGTATTCTACTTTCGCACGAGGATAAGCTCTCACTGCCGACTGATACTCGGAAACAAAGTAAGGATTAATTTTTAATAAAGACGCAATTTCCTTTTTTGATTTATCGGCGCAGGCATTGTAAAGCAGTACTTTGTTGAAAAAGTAGTACAGCGATGTAATACTAAGCGTCAACGGATTATTTTTCTGATTCTTGTCAAAGTAATTTACTATTCGGTTAGCTTTCAGAATATCTTTATTTATTAGTGCCTTTTGAAGTTCAAAGTTGTTATAGTCTTTGCTTACGCCAATGTTCATTTCGATATCTGCAGGAGATATCGTTTTGTTCTTTGAATCGATAGTAATTATTAACTTCTCCAGTTCATTTACTATTTTACTCAAATCATTCCCAAGGAATTCTATTAACATAATGCATGCAGAAGGTTCAATCTTACGATCCCTTTTATTTAGATATGAATTTACAAAATCAGCAACCTGATTATCATATAGTCTTTTGGTTTCAAGAAATATACCATTCTCGTTAACAGATTTATATAATTTGAGGCGCTTATCAAATTTCTGATGTTTATAATTAATAACAAGTATTGTTGATTTAAGGGGATTATCGGCATACAAAACAAGTTCACTGATTTTATCCAGATATTGTGCTTCCTTAACTACTATAACCTGGTATTCTGACATCATTGGAAAGCGCCTGGCAGAATTTATTATTGCAGGTACATCAGTATCTTTTCCATAGAAAATCAGCTGGTTGAAAGTTTTTTCAGATTCTGACAAAACATTGGCAATAATATAATCAGTAATTATGTCAATAAAGTAGGATTCTTCGCCTGTTAAAAGATATATTGGCTTATATTTTTTGTTTTTTAAATCCGTAAGTATCTGTTCAAAAGTCATTTTATATAATTAAAATATCAACTTTGCAGGTGTAAGATAAGTGGTGATTAAATAATTCTGTTTATATTCACTATATATAAAGTTTTTTTATGGTCAATATTAATGGAGCCTTTAAATTTACCAACTTATTTCTTTAAGATAAAATCTGAAGATAATAGAAAATATATTTTTGATGAAATCAGAAGAAAATATATTTTACTCACTCCTGAAGAATGGGTACGCCAGAATTTTATTAAGTATCTCATAAGTGAAAAGAATTATCCGCAGCAGCTTATTTCAGTAGAAATGGAGTTTAAATTAAATAAATTATCAAAAAGATGTGATATTGTAGTGTTTAACAGCATAGGAAAACCTAATCTTATAGTTGAGTGTAAATCTCATGCAGTCAGGATTAATCAAGATATATTTGACCAGATTGTAAATTACAATATAAATTTCGATGTGGATTATTTGATTGTTACAAATGGTGTTAAACACTATTGCTGCAAACTTGACAAAAAGAGCAAAAGTTTCGCATTTATTGATGGTATTCCCGAATACTCCGGTTTATAGGAAGAGTTAACTTTGATATTTTGAAAATACTTCGGCAATTCTTTTTTTAAAGGATTTTCTTTCTTCAGCAGCACCGTATCCATATCCGTAACCGTAGCCGTATCCATAACCATAGCCATATCCGTAGCCGTTTCTGGATATTTTTACATCATTTAATAATAGATTTATATTCTCTACTTTTCGTTTTTCCAAATCATACATGATTGATGCCAGTAAATTCTTTGGAGTAAAGTTGTACCGAAGGATGAAAAGATTAATATCGCTGTATTTTATTAGTAAAAGTGCGTCAGATACCAATCCTATCGGAGGTGAATCAACCAGTATGTAATCATAATGTTTTCTCAGATGAGTGAATAACTTTTCTGTTCTTGAAGATGAAATTAGTTCTGTAGGATTGGGAGGCACCATACCGGCTGCAATAACATCAACATTTTCTATTTCAGTCTTCTGAATAATGTCTTCAATATCCGATTTATTACTTAAATACATACTTAATCCATTATCAGTATTAATTTTCAGATATTCCTGTATCTTGGACTTTCTGAGATCAAAATCAACAATTATTACCTTTTTCTTATTTTGTGCAAATACTGTTGCCAGATTAAGTGATGTATAACTCTTGCCTTCACCTGTTATAATTGATGTTATTAAAATAATGTTCCTGCTATTCTCATCTGAAACAAACTGAAAATTTGTTCTTAGTGAGCGGAATGATTCAGCCACAAGTGATTTTGGAAAATCATTGACAACTATATTTGTTTTATGCTTATCATGCACAATATGGCCTATCAGAGAATAGCCTGTTATTTTCTGGATATCATCCTTATCAATAATTTTATCCCTGAAGATATCCTGCAAATAAATCAATCCTGCCGGAATAAATATACCAAGCAGGAATGCTATTATCATGTTAAGTTTTTTGTTCGGGTTAACAAGCACTGAATCTTCAACAGAAGCTTTATCTAAAATCTCGTTTGTAGGCAGGTTTGATGCTTTTGAAATTTGAATTTCTGACCGCTTGGTCAGTAAAAAAGTATATAATGCATCATTTAGTTTAAATTTTCGTTCTATAATAAGTAATTCTCTCTGGCTTTTGGGCAGTTTACTCATTCTGCCTTCCATTTCATTTATTCGCGCATCAACCTCACTTAAAGAAATATTTGATGTATTAATAATATTGTCAATATTCT
>CAZFHF010000284.1:0-4534 GCA_964518655.1 uncultured Bacteroidales bacterium
GATAAGTATTTTAATTGCCCGTTGTTTAATTCATTTATTTTATTGGTTATTTATGCCTGAATCAAAAACATAAAGATATAATAAAGCATTTATTAGCACAAAAACCAATAAAATAAATGAATTAAACAACGGGCAATTAAAATACTTATCCCCTAATTTGAAGAACAATAACTTTATAACTGTTCTTATGCTTTTTGAACAATAAAGCTATAAAGAGTTTATATAAATTATTAATTTTAACCAATTCTAATATTATAAAACAACCACGAAAAAGTTTAGTGTAATATTATTTGTGTTTTCCCTTTCAGTTAATGTATTAACGCAAACTGCTGATACAGTTAAGTACTGGAAGTTTGCAGGCAACACAAGCCTGAATATCACACAGGTATCACTCACTAACTGGTCTGCTGGGGGCGAGAGCTCTGTTTCAGTATTGGGTATTGTTGCCTTAAATGCAAAATATAAAAAGAACAAGACAGCATGGGAGAATATATTTGAGACTAATTATGGCACCAGTAAGATCGGCAAAGAAAGTGCAAGGAAAACAGATGACAAACTTTTACTGTCATCCAAGATCGGGATAAATGCTACCAAAAACTGGTATTTCTCAGGTATACTGAGTCTCGCAACCCAAATGTTTGATGGCTATAATTACCCTGATGACTCAGTGAAAATATCTGCATTGCTTGCTCCGGGATACTTGATGGCATCTCTTGCTATGGATTATAAGCCCTCGGATAACTTCTCGCTTCTGATATCCCCTGCCACCGGAAAAGCTACAATAGTTAATAACAAAGCACTTTCCGATTCAGGTGCATTCGGCGTTGATCCGGGCGACAAACTTAAGTTCGAACTGGGATCTTATGTAAAGTTATTTTTTAAGAAAGAAATACTTAAGAATATAACATTTGAAACAAAGGTCGAGCTGTTTTCCGATTATGAGAATTTTCTTGCAACAGTTGATGTTAACTGGGAAGCACTCCTGGATATGAAGATAAATGAATTCCTGTCGGCAAAAATCCTTACAAACCTCATCTATGATGATGACATAAGGTTTAATGGTAAGCCCAAAACCCAGTTCAAGGAGGTGTTCGGACTGGGATTTTCATATAAATTTTAGATCATGTATATGGCTTCTTATGCACCTGCCTAAAAAATAATGCAACCAGAAACACTAAAAACTGTCTTTATGATGTTATTAAAGTAATTTTTTCTCATCATTTAAAGGCAGTTTTCAGTTATGCATAAATATTTTACGTTAACAGCAATTGCGCTCGTTTCTTTGATTTTCATCCATACTCTCTACCCTCAGTATACACAAACAATTAAAGGCAGGGTTGTTGATTTAAATACAGGCACCCCGTTAATCGGGGCAAATGTGATACTGCTGGATTCTACACAGCTTACCGGCACAGTTACTGACGCTGACGGCAACTTTCGTATCATAGGGGTCTCTTCCGGACGCCAGGGCATCAGGGTAAGCTATGTCGGGTATAATACCGCTGAGCTGAAAAACCTCTATGTTTTGTCAGGTAAAGAGCTTGTCCTTGACATCAAGCTCGAGGAGAAAGTAATACAGGGCGAGGATATTGTTATTAAGGCACACAGCCGTAAAGAAAGGCCCCTGAATGAAATGGCCCAGGTCAGCTCACGTTCGTTTACTATTGAAGAAACAGAACGTTATGCCGGAAGTATAGGTGATCCCTCAAGAATGGCAGCAAGTTTCGCAGGTGTGCTCACCCTTGGCAGCCAGATAAATGATATAGTTATCAGGGGTAATACAACAACCGGACTGCTGTGGAGGATGGAAGGGCTTAAAATGCCGAATCCCAATCATTTTGGCGATATGTCATCATCAGGAGGGACAATGAGCATGCTTAACAATAACTTATTAAGCAATTCCGACTTCTATACAGGAGCATTCCCCGCAGAGTTCGGAGACGCCCTCTCAGGAGTTTTTGACCTTAATATGAGAAAAGGAAACAATGAAAAAAGAGAATACCTTGCACAGATAGGCTTCAATGGCTTTGAATTCGGGGCCGAAGGGCCCTTCTCAAAAAAAAGCAAAGCATCATATATTGCAAACTACAGGTACGGGACAATGGGAATATTTGACCTGCTCGGACTGGATATAGGAATATTTGCCATTCCTGTATACCAGGATTACTCTTTTAATATAAATATCCCGGTAAGTAAGGCAGGCAGGTTTTCAGTATTTGGAGTGGGTGGAAATAACAGCCTTAACGGCGAAGAAATTGATGAAGCTGAAAATGAGATTGATATCACCAGGTTAAATTCCTTAATGAGCTTTCTGGGATTTAACCACCTGTATTTCTTTAATGAAAACTCCAGTATATCGACAAGCGTTGGATTATCCTCAACAGTAAATAAAACATTGATTGACAACAGGGATGATGACATCATTGATGATTATATATGGGAAAAGAATACAGAAAAAACCGGAGAACTGTTGATCGAATATAAGAACAGGATCAACACAAGGAATTATATAAAGATGGGTTTTGACTACTTCATCTCGTCAATTTCATTAAAAGACAGCCTTTACATTGAAGAACATGATATTTTCCTGCACAGGGTGGATATAAAAGGCAATGTACCCCTGATACAGTCGTATGCCCAATGGAAACACCGCTTTAATGACCGCTTATCCGTTGTAGGCGGAATGCATTACCAGTATTCAAAGTACGGAGATGATCACTCCTTCGAGCCACGCGCCAGTGCAAGCTGGGATTTTCTGCCCCGGCAGTCGCTTAACCTGGGCATAGGCATTCATACCAGGTTACAGCCCAAATTCGTTTACCATTATGAATTACTGACAGATACAATAAATAAAGGTTATGCTACACCTAACAAGGACCTGAAGATGTCAAGGTCCACACATGTCGTGCTGGGATACAACTATATGTTCAACAGCAACCACAGGCTGAAAATCGAAGGATATTACCAGTACCTGGATAATATTCCCGTTGAAAAGGACAGCTCATATAAATCTCTTGCAAATTACGGATCAAGCTTCTCGGATTACGATTATGAGGGACTGGTAAATAAAGGGACAGGTTATAACTATGGTGCTGAGATCACACTGGAAAAGTTCCTCTCGGACAACTATTATTACTTATTCACACTTTCCCTGTTTGATTCAAAATATAAAGGCAGTGATGAGATCTTAAGAAATACCAGGTATAATGCGAATATGATCTGTAATCTTCTGGGAGGTTATGAGTGGGACCTGAAAAACAGGAATACAATGAGTATTGACGGCAGAGTGATATGGGCAGGGGGAGAACGTAAGATCCCCCTGGATTACGAAGCTTCAGCCTTGCAGGGGGAGGCTGTTTATATAATCCCGGAAGCTTTTAATGAAAGATTTGAAAATTACTTTAGGATTGATCTGAGGTTTGGGTATAAGATAAATAAAAAAACAAGCCATACCCTCGCTATAGATATAATGAATGTCACCAACCGTAAAAACCACTTCGTAGCAATTTATGATGACGAAAAAAATGACTATGACGAGGTTTCTTCACTCGGAATCATACCTGCAGTATTATGGAGATGGAATTTTTAGCAGCATTAGGGATACTATCCCAAAGAATAAAAAAGTGGGATAGTATCCCTAATCTTTTCTGCAAATAATAACAAACTCTTTTGAATCATTATTCAGCAAATTCCCCTGGTAATCCCCGAGAATTTTATCAAGTGTGAGCTTAGAGGCATTTATCAGGTGTTCTAGTTCATACCTGAAGAAAAACCTCATCTTCAGCTTCCACTCCTTCCTGATCTTCCTTCCCCTCTCGTCCCATTCAAATACCATTGTTACATCAAGAAGCTGGTTTACTATATTGGCCTTTGAAGTTACCGTACGGCTTACCTTTTCCCCCGGCTCATACTCACCTTCAAAGTCAGTGATGTTTTCCATGCCGTTTGCAAGTATTTTAGGATCCGGCACAAACAGGTCAAAGATAAACCTTCCGCCCTTATTCAGGTGATAATATACATTGTTGAGAAATGCTATCTGGTCTTTTATTTCCAGGATGTGTGAAAAAACCCTGAATGGAGCAATAATAAGATCGAACTTATGCTCCAGCTTCAAATTAACGGCATCCCCGACACTTATGCGGTGATGATTCTCAGGATCCAGCTTTCCCTTTAATACATCTGTCATGCTCCTGCTGATATCGATGCCGTATATATCAGCACCCCTGGTAAGGGCTTCAATAAAAAACCTTCCCGTGCCAACGCCAATCTCAAGGACCCTGCCCCTGGCTGACATTATCTCATTCAGGAAATATTCCGTGTCAACTCCTGAACGTACCTGTTTATAAATGACATCGTAAAAACGTGCTACAAAGTCAGGATATTCAAACGTGTTTTCCACAGGTTAGTCTTTGGTTAATTCGAAGCTGCAATCATCCGGCAGTGATGCATGAAAACCGGAACCAAAAGCCATTGTGCTTCCGCATACGATGTATGATCCGTTACTAAACTCTTCCATAGATATCTCGCAGATATT
>CAZFHF010000285.1:0-4532 GCA_964518655.1 uncultured Bacteroidales bacterium
TATTTTTGTATTTCCGAATCAGTTGCATTCTATCTTCAGAAGTATATTGTTTTCAGAAAGAGGAAGATCTTTTTCGGACAGGGCAGATTCTCAGATTTAATGGACATAATTACCAAGCACGGTGATGAGAAATTTCTTGTTCCTCTGTCTGATCAGCATCAGGAAGAAATTCCTGAATTACTTAACAAGAATAATATAAATTATACAAAAGCTATTCTATATCGTACTGTTAGTAGTGATTTATCTGACTTATCGTCAATTAATTATGATGTTTTGGTATTTTTCAGCCCATCAGGTGTGAAATCCCTGCTTAAGAATTTTCCGGAATTCAAGCAAAATAACATTAAAATTGCCTCTTTTGGATCAACAACGGCCCAGGCAGTAATAGAAGCAGGATTAAGGCTGGACTTGCAGGCTCCCATGCCGCAAGCTCCTTCAATGACTATGGCACTTGACCAGTTCATCAAAGAGCATAATAAAAATAATAAAAAATAAAAAAAAGGGGCAACCAACGGCATGCCCCTTTTTTTTTCATTTTTCAGCTACTTCTCAATAAAATCTATATTTAAATCCAGCAGAGAACTATAAATATCACCTAACTCCCGCATGAATTCATCATCCTTATCATAATACCAGTTTACCTTGATCTTATATCCTTTCTTGTGCATTCTTTCAAGAATCCTGAAAGACTGCATTATGCATCTTTTTGAATAAGCATTGATATAATCCAGATCTATATTAATAACAGTAAAAGCTTCCGGATTTTCAGAATATGTTTCAACAAGATTAATAAATGCTTTAAAAAAATCAAGATTCACAGTAGGAATAGACTTCCCGACAATATTGATATTGCCGTTTTTAAAGTCTATAAAAGGGGTTGTGCTTGTATGTTCTACTGTATAATTCATTATTGTACATAATATACAGTTAATACGACTTCAGGTGAAAATAGTTTATAATATTCCGGTGATATATATCACCAAAAATTCAAATAACAATTGCAACCATAAAAATCCCGGTTCGTAAAATACCCCAAAAAAAACTGGAAAAAACGACACAAAAAAAATTTCAAAAGTTGCAGGAGATGAGGCAAAAATCTGACCAGGGACATCATATGCACCTCATGCATGTTTGAAATCTTTCCCTTTCCATCTGAATCCTATTTATTATTTTTCTGTTCTTATTTAATATAAATTCCTCTACATTTATAACTTTTTTTATACAACTTATAAAGAACGGCATTTTAATGAAATTGACTGACAGCTTTAAAGGAGTGATTTATGCTTCATTCACTGCGTTACTTTGGGGATTTTTGGCAATCGCTTTAAAGGTCTCCCTGGTTAAACTCTCTCCTGTTGATATTACATGGGTTAGATTCAGCATTGCATTTACCATTCTTACAGCATATCTTTTATTAACCGACAGATCACAGCTAAAAATTATTAAAAATCCTCCCCTGCTGCTTATTTTCGCTGCTTTATGCCTCGGACTTAATTATTTAGGTTTTATAACAGGAGTAAAATTCACTTCTCCGGGAATAACTCAGGTATTTATTCAAATCGGACCTGTATTACTGGCCTTATCAGGATTTATTATCTATAAAGAAAAGGTTAATCTCATTCAGCTGATAGGTTTATTTATGGTGGTATTCGGATTGATATTGTTCTATAAAGAGCAACTGTCAGCTCTAACAAGCGATAAACATATATTTAATAAAGGAATTATCTGGGTTATTATCGGAGCAATAGCATGGGCAGGTTATGCCATATCTCAAAAAAAACTGGTTCAATCCTACCAGCCAATGCAACTAAATATGGTTATATTCGGGCTTCCTGCTATACTATTTTCCCCCTTTGTTAATTACAATAACCTGTGTGAAATATCATTCGGACACTGGGCGTTGCTTTTATTTTTAGGATTAAATACCCTTGCAGCATATGGTTGCATTGCCCTGGCCTTAAAATATCTCCCTGCTAATAAGGTAAGTGTAATCATTACACAAAATCCGATAATCACTTTTATAACAATGGCGATCCTGGGAGCACTTGAAGTATCCTGGATTAGTCCGGAAAACTTTACTTTTTTAACTGTTATTGGGGCGATGCTTGTTATCTCAGGAGCAGTGCTAACTGTATTTATAGTAAATAAAAAAAGCTCTAATTGATACCCCAGGTCGATTAATAAACATTATAAATTATATTTTCCGGTAGTCAGGTGTTTTATTTTAAGAAATCATTATTACTTGTTAAATATTAATATATTTGAAAATTGAGTTATTCTTAAAAGAACAATCAGCAAAAAAGCAGCTGAATTAAAACCTGTCAAATGAATATTGAAAGTTTGGTTAAAGAGTTTATAACAAAGTACGGGCATTCTGATAAGGAGATTTCTGTTTATTTTTCTCCGGGTAGAGTAAATCTTATTGGTGAACATACAGACTATAACGGGGGATTTGTGTTCCCTTGTGCTATTACTTACGGAACATATCTGACAGTAAGGGATATCAAGCCCGGTCTTGTCAGGTTTGCCTCGGTGAATTTTGATTTTTATACAGAAATCCCGCTTGACAAATTATCTGAAAAAGTCGGTAATGAATGGGTAAATTATCCTTTGGGAGTTATAGATGAGTTCAGGAAGACAGGAATTGATATTACAGGAGGTATAGAGTTGTTATTTTCAGGAGATATACCTAATGGTGCCGGTTTGTCATCATCAGCATCAATTGAAACCGTCACAGCAATGTTTATTAATCAGAAATTCGGCAATAATAAATTAAGCAGAAAAGATTTGGCAAATCTTTGCCAGAGAGCTGAAAATAATTTTGTGGGAGTTAACTGCGGGATTATGGATCAGTTCAGCGCGTTAATGGGCAAGCAAAATCATGCTATATTCCTGAATTGTGAGACTCTTGATTATGAGCTCGTTCCTTTGACACTGTCTAATCACAGCCTGATAATATCCAACACGAATAAAAAAAGACAGTTGTCTGATTCAAAATACAATGAAAGAAGGGGTGAATGCGAACAGGCAGTATCGGATTTAAATAAAATAAGGCCTGTCAGGAATCTTGGCGAACTTAAACTTGATGAATTTGAAAAAATTGCAGATAATATTCCCGATGGAACGGTAAGAAAGAGAGCAAGGCATGTTGTATCGGAAGACCAAAGATGCCTGGATGCAATTGATGCATTGAAAAGCGGTAACCTTAAAGAATTTGGATCATTAATGAACATGTCGCACGATTCGTTAAGATATGATTATGAAGTTACCGGTTTTGAATTAGACACACTGGTAGACGAAGCAAGAAAAATTAAGGGAGTTGTTGGTTCAAGAATGACAGGCGCAGGATTTGGAGGCTGTACTGTTAGCGTTGTGCATATTGATTCAATTGATGAATTTATCAGTAATGTAGGAGCAGGTTATACAGCTAAAACAGGATTAAAAGCTGACTTCTACCTGGCGGCTGTAGGAAACGGCACACATAAATTAAATATTTAGAACAAAACTGCCCCTGAATAATTTGTTTATTATATTTATTCTTATTTATATTTAAAATATTTTTAATAATAAACAGCATCGGGTTAACCCCGGATCAACTAAATTTTAAATATATGGAAACTATCAATCTTGGCTGGATAGACTTGCTTATCATGGGAATCTATATCGCATTTGTAATAAGTATCGGCTGGTTGCTAAAACGTTATATGCTTACTGCAACAGATTTCCTGGAAGCAGGGCGTTCATTGCCTGCATGGATTACCGGCCTTGCATTTATTTCCGCGAATCTCGGAGCTCTTGAGGTATTTGGCATGGCTGCATCAGGAGCAAAATACGGCATTAAGACAGTGCACTTTTACTGGATTGGTGCCATACCTGCAATGATATTCCTTGCTATTTTCATGATGCCTTTCTATTATGGTTCAAAAGCCCGTTCAGCTCCTGAGTATCTAAAATTGCGCTTTGATGAAAAAACACGTGGACTTAATGCAATTTCATTTGCAGTAATGACAGTCTTTACTTCCGGTATATCAATGTTTGCACTGGCAGAACTTATGAGAATGTTGTTAGGCTGGGATTTTAATTTCAGCCTTATTCTTTCAGCAATAATTGTACTTATTTACACTTACCTTGGTGGTTTAACATCGGCAATATATAATGAAGTACTGCAGTTTTTTCTTATAGTAATCGGCTTTTTGCCCCTGGCAATCCTTGGATTAATTAATGTTGGCGGTTGGGAAGGACTAAAAGAAGCTCTTGACAATGTTGCTGTTTCGCAGGGTTTTTCTGCAGGGGCCTATACAGAATCGTGGCAGGGCATGTCCAGCTCAGGCACTAATCCGATGGGGATACAATGGTTCGGACTAATAATGGGACTGGGATTTGTATTATCTTTTGGTTACTGGTGTACTAATTTTCTTGTTGTACAAAGAGCTATGGCTGCGGGATCTATGAAGGCTGCACGCAGAACACCCCTGATAGGTGCCGTACCGAAAATGTTCCTTCCTGTGCTTGTTATTTTGCCGGGAATGGTT
>CAZFHF010000286.1:0-4496 GCA_964518655.1 uncultured Bacteroidales bacterium
TGATCAGACAATGATACATGAAAAATACAGGATGGATGTTGAGCAATTAAGAAGCCGTAATCCCTGAGCGTTTAAATAAGTATTTCATTGCCAAAGCAATAACAAGCACAATACCAAGAATAGAAATTATTACAGGCGAGCATGGCAAGTCTTTTGTCCACGATATGTAAAGGCCAAGCAAGGAAACCAAAAGTCCGACACCCCATCCTGTAAATATCCTTGCCATCCAGCTCTTTGCCGCTATCACTGCAATGGAAGCGGGGATGATCAGAAGGGCAAAGACCGTCAGAATTCCTGCAACATTGACTGCTTCGATAATTACAATTCCAAATGACAAATAAAACAGAAAATCCCAAAACAGCCTGTTCCTGATACTATTACTTTCATTATATTTATCGGTAAGGGTTAAAAATTTTTTTCTGAAAAAAATGTGGAACAGTCCGGTGATAATTACGATAAAAGCCAGAAGGGTGATCCTGTGCCATGATACCCAGAGAATGGATCCTATGAGCATATCGTGAACATGAACATCACCTCCTGCGGCCTTATCCAGTATTATTACCGTGGCTGTTGTAGCAACGGCATAGGTAATACCAATAATTGCTTCCAGGGGGATATTAATTTTATTATTCCTGAGCCATGCAAACAGAAACGAAGCAAAAACTATAAAAACCAGCGAAAAGGCATAGGTGAAAAAATTGTCTTCAGCATGCCCGTGAGATTCTTCAGGGTGCAGGGATTGAAATATCACCATTGCAACCACACTTCCCAGTGCGGCAATTTGTGCCAGGGAAATGTCAATAAATATTATTTCCCTCCTGATTACATGTATTCCAAAATACACATTTATCAGTATGAGCAACAAACATGCAACAAGGGGGGTGAGTAAAAAATCTATTGCTATCATATTTTTTTTATTTTTAAACCAATACGAACAAAACAGAGTATCAGGGTTGTTATTCCCAGTATGCAGACAATAGAAGGTCCGTTGGAAATATTATAAACATATGATATGTATATTCCTGCTATAGAGCCTGCAGAGCCTATGATCCAACTCCAGATAATTCGTTTTTTCCAGTTCCGGGTGAACAAACTCACTGAAGCAGCAGGAGCGATAAGTAAAATAAAAACCAGGAATATACCCTGGACGGGAACTGATTTAACAATTACTACAGCAAAGGTGATATAGAATACGAGGTTTATTAGCCTGTTACTACTTGAATTATATTCAGGATTGTCATATGATACTGAAATATCTTTTATCTTTTTACCCAGGAACAAATGGATAATTCCTATAGCAGCAAAAAGAATTGAGCAATACAGTATTCTATCCCATGTCACCCATAAGATGTTTCCTGTAATTGTCTTTGTAATGAAATTTGAACCTCCCTGTATTTTATCTGCAAGAAGCAGTGCAATACCCAGGGCAATGCAATAGAAGATACCAATAACTGCTTCCTGTGGTAATGCTTGCTTTCTGCTTCTGATAAGTGAAAATATTGAAATAACGATTATGGTAAAAACATAGGAAATGATCTGCACACCGGCAGACTCTTCGGCATATCCAAGCAAAATGCCTATCATTGTTCCGAGAGCGGCAATTTGTGCAACTGCAATATCAATAAAAATTATACCGCGGGAAAGTATGTGGTTCCCGAAATAGCCAAGTATGCCTGCAAATAAAATGCATGCTACTATCGGTGGTGCCAGGAATAATAAGTTATTTAACATAATATTACTGTTTTAAATTGGAATAAACCTGTTCAATCCAGTAGTCAATAAGTTTGAAATTATCATCAATGCCATTTGTGTAGTTGACAAACAGGGGCAGGTAAACAGCTTTAATGCCGGTCTTTGCCTCTATCATCTGGGTTGATCTCTTTTCAAAATAGCTGGCAACAAGCATAAGCTTTATCCCCTGTTCATTGATAAGGTTAATCATATATTGCACGTGCTTCGCAGAGGGTGGAATACCTGGTTTTGGCTCAATATACCCTGCAATTTCAAGTCCGAATGTTTCAGCAAAGTACGCCCAGTTCTTGTGATAGGCAATAACTTTTGTACCCCTGAAAGGCATGGTTTGTTTTAACCAGCCTCCGAGTAAATCTTTAAGTTTACCTCCCTTGTAATCCTTTTCCAGGAAGGTATAGATAGTCTTGTTTTCAAGGAGCTGTGACAGAGTTTCCCCTCCGAACATATCGACAAGCTTATCACCAAATAATGCCCTGTCAACCATATCTATAAACTCATCCCTGTTCTTTTCATAAAATGCTGAATTTGAAGGATCTGATTTAATAAGTCCTATTGTTATGTTTTTTGCAATCACTTTCCAGTTCAAAGGGCCGGTATTAATATGAGGATTGCCCATCAGGTGTATATCACCTTCTGTACGGTCACCCTTTGTAACTTTTTCCAGTATTTTTACGCCATCTGATACTGCCACAAATCCGGTTGCTCCATCCATAATTTTGCTGTTATGTGCTTTATCCAGTAAAGTTGTTGACCACTGCTCCAGGTCCATCCCCGTGGTTATCCAGATATCCGCATCATGCAGCATCATGGCATAGCTGGGTTTGGGTGGCACAAAATGCGGATCCTGTTCACCTTTGGCTATATACTCGATATCAGCCTTGTCTTTTGCAATAAATTTTGCAATAGAGGCATAATCTGAAAAAGAGCATACAATCTTTATTTTCTCTGTGGCGCCCATTGAGGCTGGTATAAGGATTATTAAGGGAAGTATTATTAAATACAGCTTTATTTTATTCTTGGATTTCATGGTTATTGTTTTAAAGTTATTAATATGCTTCATGCTTATGCGGACCCATGGCCCATGTGACTTGAATTATAAAACTATGGGCGCTTGGATAATCTTCTGCCAGTCCCATTATGTTATCAATATTTCTTGAATTATACTGGTATTGAAGCCTGAAAAACACAAATTCGCTCTGCCAGTAATCAAAACACAGGGTATAATCCCATTCGTTCTGTTTGCTATCATAAGGCAGCTCTGAATAGCCTATACGTCCTCCAATCCAGAACCGGACGTTAAGTTTGTTCTGTACAGATGTATAGAATCCTTTGGTACTGATGTTACCTGCCGCACTTTCAAATATACCGTAGTAAAATTCTGTCATCCAGTCAAAAGTTCTGTATTTGGACCTGTCCTGCGGTATCCATTTGTAATGAATTCCCAGGCTTCCTATGTATGATCTTTTATTGCCCGTGCTATCGTTTTTCCCTGTAACAAAACTTAATGTATGCTCAAAATAGCTGTTTTTTGTCAGGTCATAAAAATTCTTATAATGCCCTGATAACAAAATATTTGAATTTCTTTGAGATGTAAAACTGAAATCACTGCCTCCATCAATGACTGAGATGTCAATTGAGCTTGCATCAGCAAACAGCAGTCTTGGCAATAAAATGTTGCCTGCAACACCGGTACCCCCCAATCCCTCAAGTCCGAAATAATATGTTGCAACCCTTGGCCTGTCGAATTGTGGTAAGGCATGAGTGTGGTACCTGTTTAATAATCCATACTCAGCATAAAAAATACCTGCTTTCAGATTTACATTAAGAGGCAGATTAAGGAGTTCCATATAAGCTTCTTCAACTTCCACCTCATTCTTGTGAAAATGCATAAAGACCTTACCCCTGGCATAGGGATCCAGGGGGGCAACAAATGACATCTCCAGTCCTCTCATAAACATGCCGTTGCTGCCGTCAGAGTATTCGCTTTGGTCGCTGATCAGTTTATTTTTTGAACTGCTGCATGCGCCGAAAAAATCTCCCCCGACACTAATATTCGGATTAAGTCCCTGCTGCTGCCTTAGTCCGCTATGAAATTTCTTTGATATGTCTGCTTCTTCTCCTTTTTCCTGTACCGATAGTTTTTCTGCTTCTTTCAGCAGTATTTCCATTTCATCTGCCTCTTCCCTTTGTTTAAGGATTCTTTCCATATCCTCAATTCTCTGTTCAAGCTCCCGTATTATTGAATCGTTATTAAACTGACCGGCATAATTATCAACAGGCTGTGTTCTTAAAATACCAATATTTATGCTGATTAAAATGATAATAATATAATATTTCATTTTATTGATGCTTTTATGATATGATTATTAATAATTAAGAATGTTGCGGGATAAACCGGAGACTATAATGGGGGGCCTCTATATCTTATCTGATTACAATTATCAAGGTAAGGCAAAATAGATTGTTGTGAGATAATTATTTCTTTTAGCAGCTTTTGAAAGAAAGCTATGATAGCCGGTATTATCAAGATAACAAGAACATTTGAAATAAGGTCCAGAATAAAAAATTCATGATCAGAATGATGGTGGGATTGAAAGGGTGATTCGGCATTTTTTTCATGCTGGTATGGATGAGCATGATAAACAATATAACCTGATTTCAATACATGGTAATGTTTATTTATGGTATTATTAATAAAAAGCCAGCTAACAAAAGGGAAAATTAGTATCAGGATAAATTTGGAG
>CAZFHF010000287.1:0-4479 GCA_964518655.1 uncultured Bacteroidales bacterium
TGGGCGGAGAGACCTTAATAACAGCCGAAGCTGAAGGTGACGGGCTGGTGTATGAATGGACAAAAACGCTTGGAGTGATACAGGGTTCAGGCCCGTATGTGACATATGTTTCTACACCATGTGCTATAGGTGAAATTGAAGTTACCTGTAAAGTAATTGACAGATGTGACAATTCAGAATCCAGAACAATAACAATTATTGTACTCTGAAATGAAATATTTCGCAGTCATTATAATCCTGATTACAACATGCTGTAAAGGCTTAAACGCACAGTGTTTTTCGTCGGTCAATCCCGTAGGAGGAATATCCAATCTTCTTGTGCTGGAAAAGAATACAATGAAATATATCGGGTTGTATCATTACGGACTTAAGAATGAATACTATGAAGGCCATAGGAAATCGGATTATTCACTGGTAAAAAAGGCGGATTATAATTATCTTGGAGCAATACTCGCTTACGGTATTTTTGATAAAGTGACATTTGAAGCTGAAACAGGATATTTTATAAATAAGACCTATGAATTTGAAAACAGTACAAGTGAAGGATACGGATTTAGCAATATCATTATATCTTCAAAGATCGGCCTGATAACAAATTATGAAAAGAGGTTTTATTCATCAGTAAGCGCAGGAGTGAAAATTCCGTTTACACGGAAATTACAGAAAGTTGACGGGGTAGAAGTACCCCATGAGCTGCAACCATCAACCCATGCTTTTGGCTATGTATTGCAGGGTTTTGTAGTAAAGGAAAATTCATATAAAGGATTAAGATATTTTCTTATTGCACGGGGCGAATATAACTATGTTAACCAGGCAGGTTATAAGTACGCTGATTATTTGTCAGTTTCTGCCTACTTTTCAAAACATCTTATGTATAACCGGATAAAAGGTGACTGGACAGTAATAATGCAGATTAGAAATGAATTCAGGGGTGCAGATAAAATGGATAATATTATTGTGGAATCTACGGGAGGTTATTTGCTTCTTGCAGTGCCACAAATTAATTATTCAATAAAGGAAAAATGGAATATATCTTTAATGGGAACGCTTCCTGTTTACCAGTACTTTAAAGGAACACAGCTGGCAACGAAATTTGGAATAATACTTAATTTTTCAGGAGATCTTAAAATATAGACACATATATGCATAAATAATCTCCTGTTTTTTCCCATCTTATAATTATTTTTGTTGTGTTAGTTTGTTATTCTTAAATTCTTTATACGCTTGATTAAGACTGATGTTCCCTGCCAGGTATACCTTAATTTTTGCCTTTTTCAGAATGTCTTGTGCTTTAGGGCCTATTTTACCTGTTATAAGAACATTTGCTTTTGTATTTATCGCCAGCTGTGATGCATTAACACCAGCTCCGTGCCCTACGTCAACATTTTCCTGGTTTGAATACCAGCTTAACTGATTATTGTTATCATCATAAAGAACAAATCCGGCAGCACGTCCAAATCGTTCATCTACCTGGTCTTCCAATGTTTTTCCAGTTGATGAGAAAAGTATTTTCATTTTATTAGTTATTTATGAGGTTAATAATTTTTGTCCATGAATTGTGAATCTTTTCTTCAATTTTCTTATCATGTAATTCAGTAACAATTTTTTTATCAGCCAGGGCTCTATGAAATAAAATATTGTGAGGAATATTCTCAAGAACAGTGATGTTTTTTTCCTTTGAATATTTTTCAATTTCGGCAGATATCTTTCTATTGATATCTGCCTTATTAATAATAATTGCAGTGTTTATGTCAAACTTCTTTATCAGCTTATGAAGCCTTTTCAGATCACTCTTTGCTGAGGCCGTAGGCTCAGTCACAATAACCGCTATATCAGCTCCTGATAATGATGCAATAACAGGACAACCAATACCTGGAGATCCGTCAATAAGAATATATTCAAGTTTTTTTTCTTCAGCAATATTCTTTGCAGTTGATTTTACATGAGCTACAAGCTTTCCCGAGTTTTGGGCCCCAATTTCCATTTCTGCATGAACTAACACTTTGTCAAGGCGGGTATTGGATATATAAATTTTTCCCCTGTAAGCTTTATGCAGGCTAATAGCATTTTCAGGGCATACTAATACACAATATCCACAGCCTTCACAAAATATCTCATTCGAATAATAATTATCAATTGCATTAAACTTGCATGCATCAACACACATGTCGCATTTCGTACATTTATCCTTATCAATAATGGCATGGTTGCCGCTATAAAATTTTTCTGATTTCAAAGAAACAGGCTCAAGAAGCAAATGAAGGTTGGAAGCGTCAACATCACAGTCTACAATAACACTTTTACAGCTTAATTTTGCCAAAGCTGCAGTTATGCTTGTTTTTCCCGTACCTCCTTTACCTGATATTATTACTATTTGCTTCATAATAAATGTCTGAAGTTAATAGAGTTTGATTTACACTGTACTGAAGTTAACTTCTTGAAGTTCCGGAATAAGTCCGGTTAAGTTATTCCATATCTGTTCCAGTTCATTTTTGAAAATCGCAGAATCCGGATATATGAATTTTCCCTTTGAATATATTTCTTCGATCTCCCTTTTATATGAGATCTTTCCTATTATTCTGATATTGTTGTTAAGGCAGAAATATTCAACGTCACTGTTTCCGCTTCCGTGTTTATTAATAACAACACCAAACTGCAGATTCATTTTTTGCACTGTGGCAACTGCAATCTTTAGATCATGCAGACCCGGAGCATTGGGTTCAGTTACTAAAATAACAAAATCCGTATTTGCTATTGATTCAATAACAGGACAGGAGTTGCCCGGGGGGCAATCATATATGAATATAGCTGCATCAGGAAATTGTTTATCTGACCATTCTTTAGTTTGATCAATAAGTGACACTGCAGAAGGTTCTCCTATCTCCAGCATGCTTTCTATAAAATTCAGGTTACTGGATTTATAATATGACAGTTTACCTGTCACTTTCTTTTCCATCTTCAAAGCCTGATCCGGGCAAAAGTCAGAACAAACATAACAGGAATGACATAGTTCAGGAAAGATCAATACTTGTTCCGGCAATTGGACTATAGCATTGAAATTGCAAAGTTTGGCACATTTATAGCAAAATGTGCATCTGTTCTTAATCCATACAGGAACATACCTGTAAATGTTTTCTTTGTGATGCAGCTTACCCCTTATGAAAAGCCCTGAATCAGGTTCTTCAACATCCAAGTCAACTAAAATCAAAGTTTTGTTATACTGTTGCTCACTTAGTAAATTTGCCAGATTCACAGCTAATGTTGTCTTTCCTGTTCCACCTTTACCGCTGGCTATAGCAATTTTCATTATTTACTTTTTTATATTTTTCATGGTAACAAAATCCCCTTTTTCAACACCAATATTTTTAGCTATTATATCGCATTTTACTACAAGCAGGAAATACAAATCTTCCCGGTTATTAAATATAAGTCCTTCGTAATTTCCCTGCCCTTTTGAGATAATTAAATCAGCATCATTGTATACATTTAAAAATTCTTGCGAAGCTTTCTCAATTATTGTTGACGGGGCATCATATCCATTTGTAATAACCTTTGCTATATTATTTATTCCTGAATAATAAGCATCTTCCAGTGTAGCATCATTTAAAACCGCCTTATCCCTTACAACATAATAAACATCAGGATGATTTATGGTCTCAAGAAAAAGCCTGTCAAAAACAATCTCTCCTGCGTTATCACCAATAAATAACAACATCTTTGAATCAGCAAGCTGTTCTTTCAGCTTAATTGAATCATTAACAGCAAAATCCACTGATAATGCTTTTTTAATTGTATTCTTAAGATATGTGTGACTGTCTGTGAAAAATTCCGGACAGGCTGCAAAATCCATAATATTTCCTGCAATGGAAAGCCTAAGGGCCGTATCAAAAGGATCACCTGACTCTGAAATCATTTCCTTTAAACTGATATAATAACTCAAAGCAATATCATTGCTTAATTTCTTTTCGCTTTGGTAAAGATCATTATCGGGAATTGATTTGTATATAAGATGGTGTATTTCCCTGGCAACTTCAGGTGTTATTATCTCAGAATTAATACCAGCGATATAACTTTTAATTTTATTGTTAAGTTCATCTCTTACAATTGTATCCGAGACTTTCTCTGACAAAAGATTATTAAAAGAATTTATCAGGCATTCCTTGCATTTGTTATCCATTATTAAATACGTATTTAATGATCGCAGTAGTTGCTGCTTAATACAAGATTTCCCTCAAGAAATTCACTTACAATTTTTTTTGGCTCTTTTTGCGGTGCTCCTACAAATACATTAATTTGCATCTGATTAAACAGATTAATCGCCTTATGGCCCATACCTCCGGCAATAATATCCGTAACACCCAGACCTTTAAGCCATTGCGGTAATATTCCAGGTTCATGGGGAGGTGAAGCTACTGTTGTTTCTTCTGTTATGTTGTTATCATCAACTTCGTAAAGGAGAAATTTTTCACAATGTCCGAA
>CAZFHF010000288.1:0-321 GCA_964518655.1 uncultured Bacteroidales bacterium
TCCGATCCATCCGCCAAGCGCATTCTCACCAAAACACATACTATAACCAAAGCTGATCCATAGTACGGTCATTATTCCCATTGCTGCAAAACTATGCATCATGGTGCCAAGAACATTTTTTGTTCGTACCAGTCCTCCGTAAAACATTGCCAGTCCCGGTACCATCAACAGGACCAAAGCGGTTG
Organism: uncultured Bacteroidales bacterium; assembly: GCA_964518655.1. Lineage (GTDB taxonomy): Bacteria > Bacteroidota > Bacteroidia > Bacteroidales > UBA10428. The sequence goes on from CAZFHF010000288.1 coordinate 186, forward strand.
ACGTCAGCATCCATGCAGTAATTCCGGTATCCACTCCGTTTCCGTCGGAAGCAAAAGAATTTGCTGTGAATATTAAAAGTAAAATCACAGTAATTATTATTGTTCTTCGTCTGTATAATTCCATATCCAGCAGTTT
>CAZFHF010000288.1:331-4064 GCA_964518655.1 uncultured Bacteroidales bacterium
AAATAAGAGTAAAGTGTCTATAATATACATAATAACAAGACAAAGGTATATTTTTTTATGGTTGTTGCAATTTTATATGTTATTTTTTTATTTCTAACCCCTGTATTTATAATGTTTATAAATATTATTATAGTTTATTATAATTTTTTACCCTATTTTTAAAGGGGGTCGTATTTTTAATAATTATAAGATTTTAAACGGATGAATCGACAACACTAATAGGGTAAGTGCAGTAATGCTAATAAAAAAAGGCTGCACGGTCAGGTACAGCCTCTTTTAATAAAATGAAACAAGAAATAATCAAACAAGAATTATATTGTGTTTTTTACATTCAACCATCATCTCCTCAGGCCAGACGCTTGATTGGATTTCTCCAACGTGAGCTTTCCTGAGATAGAACATACAAATTCTTGACTGGCCCAGGCCTCCTCCGATGCAAAGGGGCAGCTCACCTGACAGCAACCGTTTATGGAACATTAACTCTTTTCTTTCCAGGGTACCTGTGATTTCAAGTTGTTTAAGCAATGATTCCTTATTGACTCTTATTCCCATGGATGATATTTCAAATGCTATTTCCAGAACAGGATTCCATAAAATAATATCCCCGTTAAGGCCTTTATAACCGTTATATGTACTGGTAATCCAGTCGTCATAATCGGGGGCCCTGCCATCGTGTGGTTTTCCGTCTGCCAATGAACCGCCTATGCCAATTACGAATATTGCACCATATTTCCTGGCAGCTTCAGTTTCTCTTTCTTTTGGTGTCAGATGAGGATATTCAGTAAGAAGTTCTTCAGAATGTACAAATGTTATTTTATCTGGCAGAATTGGTTTAATACTTGAATAGTGTTCATAAATTACAAATTCTGTTCTTTTAAGCACCTCATAGAGTTTAGTAACGATATATTTCAGGAAATCAAGATTTCTCTCTTCATCACTAATCACTCTTTCCCAGTCCCATTGATCAACATATAACGAGTGCAAATTATCCAGTTCTTCATCAGGCCGTATTGCATTCATGTCAGTATAAATTCCATAGCCATTTCCGATGTTATAATCAGCAAGTGCTATTCTTTTCCATTTGGCAAGTGAATTTACAACCTCTGCAACTGACCTGTTCATATCCTTAATCTCAAAGGACACTTTGTTTTCCACACCATTCAAATCATCATTCACTCCCGTGCCTTTTAGCACGAATAACGGAGCTGTTACCCTTCTTAGCCGCAATTCCGCGGACAGATTTTCCTGGAAAGTATCCTTCACAAGTTTTATGGCTTTTTCTGTTTGTTTAAGATCCAGAAGCGGTTTATAATTTTTCGGAACAAAAAAAATCTTTTTCATATATATTAAATGTATTAGTCAGTAATCAAATAAAATGTCATTTCCGATTCAGAAGGCACTCAATAATTATGATAATAAAATATTTGTGCAATATTACGTTAATAATTACCATATTAAATTATGTTACAATAGTAATAATAAATCCAGTGGCAACAAAAATTACCCCTGGATTTACCGGCCTAAAAAAACTATATTTAATATGAAAATAAAGCTCGAATTTTAAAAGGTTATTTTATCATAAGGTTTCCTGCTAAAAGGGGATACTTCATTAATATCTTTTCTTAGTGTTATATACCTGGTCATCCTTTCAATACCTATTCCTGCTCCTGCAGTTCTTGGTATCAGGCCGGCTTCAGCAACCTCAAGGTATTGCTTGTAGCTGTCAGGATCTGTGCCGGATCTTTTCATCCGGTATACGATCCGGCTGTACTCATCCTCTCTTTCTGCTCCTGACAATCCTTCGGTAAATCCCTCAGGCCACATAATATCATAATTAAGGAAATGGCCTTTGGCTTTATCATCCTCCCTGTCATAAAATTCCCTGTCATGATCAGTTACCCAGTATGGCCCTTCAGCAGCAAGTGATGAATCCAGCTCCCAGCTATCGCCATATTTTTGCTTCAATTCATAAGTTGAATACCTGGGCCATCCTGTTCCGGGAACCTTTAGCAACTGTTCTCTGAAAATATTTATCAACTGCCCATACCTGTCATTTAGCCGCGAAAAAACATATGAAACCATTTCTTCAGTGAATTTAATCACATAGTCCATTGTCTTACCCTTGAATTCATAATCTACCTGTGTAAACTCAAAAAGATGCCTTCCTGTATCTTTTCTTTCCGGGCCTTCCAGTCTGACATTCGGAGATACAATATATATTGCTTCAATAAGCGGATTTGTAAGTAACAATTGCTTATGCAGTATCATGCTTTTCATTAAAGAAAATTTCTGATCTGCATATATAAAATCCGCTTCAGTAACATCATGACTTAAAGGATCTGTAATGGGAGAAGTAATTACAGGATTAACATGTATCACTCCCTTTGACTCCATAAATTCATGAATAGACCTGATAATCGCACCCTGAATCTTCAGTATTGCAGCCAGCTCTTTTCTTTGCAAGTGCTGAATCGCCGTGCCAATCGATGTTGAAATTTGTTTTGTCGCTTCCATGATCTTTAAATTTATTATTTTTAAATTATCAATTCTTAACTATTTTTTTATAATATATATTATTTTGTAACTTTTTATACGACAAATATATAATTTTGTTATATTATTACAATATTTAATTACTATTGATATGATTTTTCTTTATTTTATTTATATTTTATCATATATATTATTATATTTGCATCAATTTATTATAAATCTTATGTTATTATGGGCTATAACTTTAAAATTGATAGTTTAGATACAAAAATACTTTCAATACTGATGAAAAATGCAAGAATTCCATTCCTTGAAGTTGCCCGTGATTGCGGTGTCTCAGGCGCAGCAATTCATCAGAGAGTACAAAGACTATCCAGACTTGGAATAATTTCAGGATCACGATTTGTTGTGGAACCAAAAAAGCTGGGGTACAGCACCTGCGCATACATTGGGATTTTTCTTGAGAACGCTTCCCTGTTTAATGACGTATCAGAAAAACTTTTAAGAATACCTGAAATAACCCAATGTCATTACACAACCGGCCAGTATTCAATGTTTGTTAAGGTTTATACTAAAGATAATGAGCACCTGAAAGAAATTTTGGCTAATAAAATCCAGGCTATTAACGGGATTAGCAGAACCGAGACTTTTATCTCGCTCGATGTTTTAATTGACAGGCAATTACCCGTAATTGAGAGATAAACTCATATATTATGCATTACTCTTTGCCTTACAACCTCGTACATAATTACTGATGCAGCCACACTAACGTTAAGCGATCCTATTGAACCAAGCATAGGTATTTTTACTGATTTATCTGCAATTTTCAGTACATTCCTTTCTATTCCCTGATCCTCAGCCCCAACTATGATTGCTGTAGGAAGAGTAAAATCAATACCATAATAATTAGAACCTGCTTTCTCAGTTACTGCCACTACCTGTAATCCGCTGTTTTTCAAAAAAATAATGGTCTTCACCAAATCATTTGTGCGGCACACAGAAAGGTTATGTAATGCCCCTGAAGAGGTTTTAATTGCATCAGCATTTATCTGCGCAGTACCTTTGTTTGGTATAACCATTGCATCAACACCAGAAGCCTCAGCTGTTCTTGCTATTGCTCCTAAATTCCTCACATCAGTTATCCTGTCAGGTATTACTATAAAAGGAGTTTTCCCCTTTTCGTATATTGAAGGTATTGCTTCTTCAATATTTCTATATTCAATATCTGATGTTAATGCAA
>CAZFHF010000288.1:4074-4455 GCA_964518655.1 uncultured Bacteroidales bacterium
GTTTTTCAACAGGAACATACTGATAAGGGATGAAATATCGTTGCAGATGTCTTAGCAACTCACCCTGGAGCTCATTTTTAAATCCCTTTTTTATAAATACCTTTTGAAGAGATTTGCCGGAACGGATAGCTTCAACCACTGAATGGATACCGTATAAATATTGTTGTCTTACTTCAGGCATAAGATTTTTAATTAGAGGTTAATGTCCCTGGCAAGCTAATCCAAAATAAAAACACGCCCTTTCTTCCAGGATTCTACAGCTTCTCTCCAATGCCAGTCATAACTTTCAGAGCGCTCCAAAATATAATGATTCATCGCATAAGGTGATTGACTATAGTCAAAAATAAATGTTATTGATGATGAAAAGCTTTTGCGGTAGTA
>CAZFHF010000289.1:0-266 GCA_964518655.1 uncultured Bacteroidales bacterium
CAACGACCCCCTGCTTGTAAGGCAGGTGCTCTAAACCAACTGAGCTAAGCGCCCGAAAATTTTGTTTTAAAAGCGAGTGCAAATATAAAGGATTTTTTTTTATGATAAACAAATACTATCTATTTTCTAACCTCAGATAATCAGCTACAACAAATGTGCTTCCTCCAATAAAATTATTATGATTTTTAGGTGACGATGAAAAGGCTGTGAGTTAGGCTTTACTTAGTGTAGTATATTGTTTCAGGTTGTGATTTTAGTTTTTTGTT
>CAZFHF010000289.1:276-4450 GCA_964518655.1 uncultured Bacteroidales bacterium
TGTTATATTTTCACCAAAGACTGCATCCCAGAACTGCCGATGAAACCGCTGTGAGATAGGCTTTCCTTACTGTACTATATGCTTTCCCCTGCAGATTATACTTTTTTGATTTTTGCAGAATAATATCCTCATCCATTGCTCTTGGAACATCCGCCTTTGTGAAATAATAAAATGCGTCAACGGGAAAAAGCTGAAGAAGATCATTTGCATCCTTATCATTGACAAAGCCGATTATCATATGCAGGTTTTTATATGGGGTATTCTTAATCTGAGCTATAACTGTCTCCAATCCCTCCCTGTTATGCGCTATATCGCACACAATTATTGGATTATTACCTGTTACCTGCCACCTGCCAAATAATCCTGTTGTATAAACTATTCTTCTCATTCCGCTGTATATGTCAATATTTTCAATGGAAAATCCGGAATCCTTTAATAAATCAATGCATTTCAGTGCTGTTACCAGATTTTTCCCTTCATATAAACCCGAAAGATCAGTCTTAAGGTTAGGATAAAATATTCGTCCGTCTTTTTCAATATTGAATATCTGCATGTTATCAGCAGATAAGAGGCTATTCCCGCTGTTATATTCCTTATCGGCATAGAAAAGATTTGATGCTTTCTGCCTGGCGCATTCAGAAAAAACATCATCTGTCTCAGGGTTTGATTCCCCGATCACAACGGGAATATTATTTTTTATGATTCCTGCTTTCTCATTAGCTATCTTTTCAATGGTACTTCCAAGAAAATTCATATGATCATGGCCAATATTTGTTATAACTGAAAATACGGGAGTTATAACGTTCGTAGAATCCAGTCTGCCTCCGAGTCCGACTTCAACAATTGCTATATCAACCTTTTTACTGGCAAAATAATTAAATGCCATAAACACAGACATCTCAAAAAAAGAAGGTTCTATTTTTCTGAATAATGTATCATGCTTTTTTACAAACTCAACAATATAATTTTCAGGTACAGGTGTCCCGTTAACCTTTATCCTTTCCCTGAAATCTAACAAATGCGGGGAAGTGTATAATCCTGTATTGTATCCTGCGTTTTGCAGCACCGAGGAAAGCATATGGCACACAGAACCTTTTCCATTTGTTCCTCCTACATGAATTGTCTTATATTTTTTATGCGGACTTTTAAAGTACTTATCCAGGCTCCATGAATTATCAAGACTTGCTTTATAGGCTGCCTTACCTGTACGCTGGTACACAGGTAACTGTGTATAAAGATAGTCTATTGTCTCCTGGTAATTCATATCAAGGAATGTCTCAAATTCATCGGCCTGAAAGTATTAATATGCTACCAGTTCTCATAATGAATTCTGTCTTTTTTAAACCGGTCAGGGAAATCCTTTTTTTCAGCGGGATATCCAAGAGATATTATCGCAAAAGGTTTTATATTTTCAGGAAGTTTAAACAGCTTATGCACTCCTGATATCCTATGTTCCCTCGGATATAATCCTACCCACACTGCCCCGAGGGCTTTCCCGTGTGCTGCAAGTAGTATATTCTGGGTAGCTGCCGAACAGTCAACCGGCCCATATCCAACATCATGCTGCAGGTTATCATCCCAGCAAACTAATATCGCAGCACTTGCATTTTTCAGCATTTTTGCATTGGGATGAATTTCTATTATTTCATTTATCATCTTTTTATTTCTGAATACTATAAAATGCCATGGTTGTTTGTTGACAGCGGAAGGGGCATACATTCCTGCCCTAAGCAGATCCTCTATCTGGGCATCCGTGACTTTCTCACCTGTATATTTTCTTATGCTCCTTCTGTTTAGCAAAGATTCAAATATATCCATAAGTCAACAATTTTGATGTAAATTATAAATATCCTTAAATAGTAGTTATATCTTAGTAACAATGAAATTTTATAAAAATTAATGTTCACATCACAGCATAACAAATATAAAAGAATAAAAATTATTAAATTTAATGCGCCACTAAATTAATTACTATGGGACAGAAAAAGAAGATATTTGTTCTTGACACAAATGTTCTGCTGCATGATTACAAATGCATCTATACATTCAAGGATAATGATGTAGTAATACCAATAACAGTTCTGGAAGAGCTTGACAGGTTTAAGAGGGGGAATGACATATTGAATTTTCATGCAAGGGAATTCACACGGGAACTTGATAAGCTATCAGGTGACAGTTTGTTTGGAGGAGGTGTTTCACTGGGCAAGGGTAAAGGCAAACTAACAATTGAAACGGGGAAACCTTTTTCTCCGGTTATTCAGGAATCATTTCCTGAAAAAACACCGGATCATCGAATTCTTGCTATTGCAGAGTATATACAGAAGAACAAAAACGGGGAATCCGTCATTTTAATATCCAAGGATATAAACTTAAGGATGAAAGCCAAGTCAATTGGTATTTTATCCCAGGATTATGAAAGTGATAAAGTTGAGAATATCGCTGATATTTATAAAAATATCAGTGTGCTTGAAAATATTGACGACAGTAAGATCTCTGAACTCTATGACAGTACAGAAGGTATTCCTCTGGAAAATTTCAATCTGAACTTTGTACCTGTTTCCAACCAGTATTTTATTCTTAAAGGCAGTTCATCGAGCGCACTGGTGCACTATGATCCTAATAACATTGTTATGAACAGGGTATTAAAACAAAGGACTTACGGTATAGATCCGAGAAATGCAGAGCAGACATTTGCACTTGATGCACTGCTCCGTGATGATGTGTTGCTTGTTTCATTAACCGGCAAGGCCGGAACGGGAAAAACCCTTCTGGGCTTAGCTGCAGCTATACAGCAGCGTCAAAAATATACACAAATATTTCTGGCCAGACCTATCATCCCCCTTGCAAACAGGGATATAGGTTTCCTTCCCGGTAACGTTAACGAAAAGATAGGTCCATATATGCAGCCTCTGTTTGATAACCTGGATGTCATAAAGAACAGATTTAACCAGACAAGTAAGGAATACCAGAAAATTGAAGAGATGCAAAAAGATGAAAAACTGATAATAACTCCCCTGGCATATATCCGGGGTCGAAGTCTGTCACGAATATATTTCATTGTTGATGAAGCACAGAATCTAACCCCACATGAGGTAAAAACGATAATAACAAGAGCCGGAGAAGGAACAAAAATGGTATTCACAGGTGACATTGAACAAATTGATTCACCTTACCTGGATGATAAATCAAACGGATTAACCTATCTTACTGATAAAATGAAAGGGCAGAACATCTTTGCGCATGTACATTTGATAAAAGGTGAGAGAAGTTATTTGGCTGATCTTGCTAGTAATCTCCTATAAATTTATTTAATTTGTAAAAATTAACTCTATATTAAGGACCTGTGAAACGAACATAAACCTGCTTTAGTTAGTTAAAAATTTAAAACGCATGAAAAACAGAAAAATTTTGCACATTGTCAGACATGCTAAATCAAGTTGGGACTATGAAAGTATTTCAGATATAGACAGGCCATTAAAGCTCAAGCGAATTAAAAATGCCTATGAAATGGCCAGAAGAAAAAAAATTAACAATACGCTTCCCGAGCTGATTATTACAAGTCCTGCTAACAGAGCCTTTCATACTGCTGCAATCTTTACCAGGGTGTTTGAATTAATGTTTAAAAATCTGATAATTAATGAAAACCTTTATGCTGCTGAAGAAGAAAATATAATAGATATTATCAGGAGCACGGATAACTCAGTTTCATCACTTATGATCTGTGGTCATAATCCTGAACTTACAGGTTTTGTTAATTTTTATGTTAAAAATACAATATTAAATATTCCTACATCAGGAATAGTTACACTTATATTCGATATGGATAGCTGGAAAGAAATCAGTAAAAATAACCTGGTTTCAGAACTGTTTGATTTCCCAAAAAAAAACTTACAGGTTGAATCGTTGTGAGTTTTTACCTTGATTATCCTGGTATTCATTATCTTTTACCTGATTTAAAACAGTACTTATGCCAAAACAAAATAAAATAATAAATCGGGAAATAAGCTGGTTGTCATTTAATGAAAGAGTCTTACAGGAAGCGCAGGATAATAATGTACCTCTGATTGAACGAATACGGTTTCTGGGAATATTTTCAAATAACCTTGATGAATTTTTTAAAGTCAGGGTCGCTACCATTAAGAGAATGCTGGATATCCAGGTTGGTTCGAAAAGA
>CAZFHF010000290.1:0-4445 GCA_964518655.1 uncultured Bacteroidales bacterium
CTGGCATATCCTCCGGGCCATTATGACAGCACTTATGCTGACGGAGAACCCTGGGATATGAATAAGCTGGAAGAGATTGCCATGCTCTTAACATTAGACAATAACGGGCGTAATGCCAGTCATCCCGATTTTGATCCTAACCACATTGAGCAGTATGGTTTTCACTGGGCTTATACTAATGGCATGGGACTCATGAAAATGTTCGGCCCTCCTCAGATTGTAAGTGCTGACAGTATTGTAGCTGTTCCAGGGTATACAAGGGAAGGATATAAGTGGCTTCATCATGGTATCTGGGATAAACATTTCATTCCTGATGCACAGGCTCTGGAAGCTATGGACTATGATCCGTTCGGTTCCGGAAAGGTGGCAATGGTTTTAAACTGGCCTGACAATATTAATGATACCTCAATGAACTGGGATATTGCAGTAACCCCCTCACATGAAGGGGAGACAAATATACCATGGGGCACTACTACTCTCGGTATATTGAATACATGCCAGCATCCTGAAGAAGCACTGGTAGTTATTTTTACTATAATGAATACTATTGATTTTTATGGAACCTGTATTCCCACTTTCAGGAACCTTCAGACTGCTGTTATGGATAGTTTATATAGTGAAAACCCGGAAATAAACTGGCATATTTTGCCAGAAGGTTACAGCCGTATTACGGAGCATACCAGTGACGGCGACGGTATTTTACATAATATGGCTGCCTGGCGGCTAGCTAATGATATGCGAGCATACATCCAGGAAGATTCTCTTGCTGATATTGACGGGGCTTTGGATAATTATTTTATACCTCAATGGGCGGAGATCTTTAAAAAACCTGAAATTACGTCTTTTGAAAAACATCCTGATAATTCCATTTATTGTGAAAATGTTAAGGTATTCCCTAATCCAGTTGCTGAATATGCTGATATTTCATTTCAACTGGAGAACAGAAATCCTGTCGCATTAAAAATCTATAACATGCTCGGACAGGAAACAGAAACTCTTATTGAAGGTGTCTTTGAAGAGGGGATACATACTATCAGGTGGGAAACAAATACCCTTCCAAACGGATTCTATTTATTATACATTCAGGTTGGCAAATATGCAGAGGTTAAAAATATGATTATACAAAAGTAAAGCGCATAGGGCAATTCCCGGGTTTTGCCGAACTTAATGCCGGATATTAATTGAAATACCTGCGTAAAACATAATGCCGTAAACAGGGGCATACATAAAAGCAGCGTCGTCTAAATGCTTTTCATCCTGCAAATAGTTAAAAATATTATTTGCCCCTGCGTATAATTTAAAAGCCTGCCATGTTTTAGCTACTCTTGCGTTAAAAAGAATAAAAGGATCTGTTTTTTTAATTTTTGACAGGGATTCCTCTTCGCTGTAATAATCAATATACATGTTTCCCTGGTAATTACCGGATATGGAAAAGCTCCACATCTTTGGGCTATATTCCAGGTTTAAATTCCCGGTTGTTGCTGGAAACCGCGAAATGTATTTACTGTCATTTTCATATTGAGTATCCAGCCAGTCTTCCCTTACATTTTTATATTAGCCCTGGTTATAAGTAAAATCAAATCCTAATCCGAAATTTTGCAGGGGGTTTGCCATAACAGATATTTCTATTCCCTGTACGAAGGCATTGTCAATATTTTTCCACTGATAATCATAGCCTAAAGCAGCTGTTTCTGCTTCTGCATCAATAAAGCCGATTTTATCTTTTAAATCGGTACGGAATAAGTTAGTGCTTACCCTGATGTTTTTACCATAGAAATCGGCAGATAAATTATAACTTACCGAAGTTTCCGGGTTCAAATCAGATGACTTCCAGACACGGGGTGAACCGCTGCACAGGTGTAAGTCCTCCGAAAAACCGTAAGGGGCACGGAAGCCTGTACCTGCATTGGCTCTTAAGGTGATTTTTTCAGAGACTTCGTATTTTAAGGCAATTCTTGGATTTATACTTGTTTCTTCAAAGGTTGTCTTTGGGAATAAAGTATTTTCAAAAACCTGGCGGTCTGCTTTGTATTCTTCTTCCGAATTGTGTATATCGAAACGTACGCCCGGAACAACTGTAAACTTTTCAAATACTGCCCATTCATCCTGTGCAAAAACGCCAAATTCTGTTGCAGATTTATTGCTGGTTGACCTGTATGATTCGCCAAGGTAATCGCTTCCTTCATTAACAACAATATACATGCCTGATTCTTCAAGATTATTATAATATGTTTGTACCCCGACAAGGATATAGTGGCTTTTCAATGTAATTCCATAGGTTAATGTTGAGGTTACCGAATTTTCATTTGCCAGGTAAGGTCTCATATTGCGCAAATCAGATGCGCTGTCGCCATGTGTGGACATATAATCGCCCAGGTATGAATCGTTGGTTGCATCCCTTTTGTGGTTTATATAGGCAATGGTAAAGTCTAAATCCGATATATTGCTGAACGTTTTTTGATATGAAAGCTCGGATTCGTATCTGTCGGTTGTTATGTATTCTGTGCCATCGGTAAGAGGGTTTTTATAATAATCGTCATCCATAGTCCCTCCCTGGCGTTTTTCGTTCAGGAACCTGCCTTTTAATACAAGTTTATCATTTTTAAAGAAAGCATTATTAATATACAATCCAAATCCCGCATTATTCAGGTTGGATTCTACCCTGTCGGAAATACCGTCTTTGTTTTTGACTTCATCGTGTGTTATGCCTTCGGAGGTTAGGTCAATGGCATCGCCTGTGAGTTTTTGGGCATATATGTTCAATCCGGCATTTCCTTTTTCATTCCTGATTGATGAGGAAATATCATACTTGTTTGTATTATGATTGCCAAACTGTAAATTTAAATTTATTGACGGCACAAAAGAAGGTTCTTTTGTGATAATGTTTATGGCTCCTGCCACAGCGCTGCTGCCATACAGGGCCGAACCGGCACCTTTTACCACTTCAATCCTGTCGATATTTACCGTTCCGATCTGTTGCAGCCCGTAAACACCTGCCAGTCCTGAATACATAGGCTGCCCGTTTATTAATACCTGGGTATGCTCGGCGCCAAGCCCCTGCATCCTTATCATTGAAAAATTACAAAACTGGCATTGCTGTTCCACCCTTACCCCGGGAGTTCCCTCCAATACCTGGTACAGGTTGCATGCATTTTTTGTCTCAATCTCTTTTGCTGTTATAACCTCTGTCCTTACGGGAACATCTTTTATATAATGTTCCGTCCTTGTTCCCGTAACAACTACCTGTTCCAGATTAAGTACATCTTCTTCCAACTCAAAAAACAATTCTGTTGCTTTGTTTTTTTCCATGAACACCTCTTTTTCCTGTGATTTATAGCCCAATGACTGAGCTACGATTGTACACTTCCCAACAGGCAGGTTTGCCATTTTATAATGCCCTGTGCCATCGGTCATAGTACCAAGCTGTGTGCCTTTAGCTATAATTGTTACATAAGGTATATGTTCGTTGGTTTTTACTGATTTAACATCGCCAAAAAGCATGGCGTCTGTTTTTTCCTGTGATTTGGCATGAAGAATAATTAACAAGCCAAATGTTAACATGAGAATTTTTTTCATTGTATGAGTATTAAATTATATAAATATTTTATTGTTATTTAAAATGATTCAAAATTAGAAGTAATGAAGCTATCCGGCAATCGTAAAAAATGATGATTTTATATAAAGAAAATATTAGAAAACAAACTTTAAAAAATCTTATAACACCCTTTAATAATGAAGAGATTTAAGTACGTTTATACTAGTGATAAAAAATAACAATCACAATTAATAGTGATTTTGAAATACATTTAAATAAGGGGTTTCTGATGTCTTTTAAAAAATTACTAATGTCTCACTTCATCGGGATTAATGATATTATTCATCATAGCATATACAGTAAGGCCTGCGATAGTTTTAATCCCTAATTTTTCGGTAACGTTTTTCCGGTGTGTTATAACTGTATTTATGCTGATATATAGTTTGTCTGCTATTTCTTTATTGGAATATCCCTGAGCAACAAGCTTTAAGACATCAATTTCCCTATCGCTCAGCAAGGCTTTATCATTATAAGTATCACTGAATATTTCAGGTTCAAAAAAGAAATCCTGAAATTTTTCCAATACTTCTTTCTGGTTATCACTATTTAACACAAAATGGGAACATGAGCAATTCTCAATAGTTTTATCGCCTATAACCAGAAGTTTACTATATGGGCAATATCTTATTATTTCTTCCAGACAGGCATGCCGGGGATAAGGCATGATATCCTCGCTAAGGATAATAAAATTTATACCGGGATTACTCTTTATAAATCTTTTTAGCTTATTGTAACTATCGGTTTCAAACATTTCCGGCTCAAGGCCCAATACACTCACTATTGTTTTTATGCCAAGCCTGTATATAAATTGTTTCGCTGCTATTGCGACATGAATTTTTTTTTCATTTTG
>CAZFHF010000291.1:0-4431 GCA_964518655.1 uncultured Bacteroidales bacterium
GAGAGCCCCATATCGCTCCGGGAAGCGCCGTATTATGCGGTGCTGTGGTTGCAGCACGTGTTGGGAAGAAAGTAGCCGCCGTTGTCAAAATGGCAGAAAAAGATGAACATATTCTCAAGGCAATGCATGATGTTGGTGTTGATACTTATCTTATTCCCAGTGATGAGACAACATTTTCTCAGGTTTTGCATGAGTCGGAAAACATGGACGAACGTACATTGACCCTGGTTAAATCTGCAGGTTTGATATCTCTCTCTGATGTACCGCCACTCGAGACCAAGTGCGCTCACCTGGCAGGTATTTCGGATACGGAATTCGATATGGACCTGATGAAAGGTCTCAAAGCCAGGGGATACAGCCTTTCTACTGACATGCAAAGCTATGTTCGCCACGTAACCCCAAGCCGTGTAATTGAATACAGCGATGTCGCTGATAAAAAGAAAATTGCCGCTATGATGGACAAGCTTAAGCTGGATGTTGTGGAAGCCAGTATTTTAACAGGTACAGATGATTTGGAAAAGGCAGCAATCATAATCGAATCATGGGGCTGTCCCGAGATTCTGATTACACAATCTGAAGGCGTGTTAGCGAGGGTGAACGGAACAACGTATTATGAAAAATTCTCCAACAGCAATGTCTCAGGCAGAACCGGTCGTGGCGATACTACCTTTGCTGCATACCTGTCACAGAGACTGGATCACGAAGTACCGGAATCACTGAAGTTCGCCGCTGCCCTTGTTTCGATAAAAATGGAAACCCCCGGCCCGTTTAGCGGAACACTGGAAGATGTTGTCAAACGAATTAAAGAAAAACACTCATGAAACATACAGAACGAACAGTTCCTGAGACCGGCAACGGAAATACCGGCCTGCCTGCTTTGAAAGACGTTTTTAGAAACTATTTTTATATCGGCGCAGCGCTCGGCGTCGATCAGATATGCGGCAAGGATCCCGAAGCCATGGACCTTGTTGCCAGGCAATTTAACAGTATCACGCCGGAAAACATCCTGAAATGGGAGGAAGTACATCCGGAACCGGACCGGTACAATTTCGATGCACCGGATAGGTATGTAGCCTTCGGAGAAAAGTATAACATGCACGTCACCGGCCACACATTGGTCTGGTTTCATCAGACACCGGAATGGGTATTTCAGGATCAGTCTGGCAATCCCCTGAGCCGGGAGGCACTGCTCGAACGTATGAAAGAGCACATTTTTACTGTGATGGGCCGATACCGGGGACGCATCCACGGCTGGGACGTTGTTAACGAAGCCATCATGAAAGATGGATCTTTCAGGAAATGCAAATGGCTGGAAATTATCGGCGAAGATTACGTTCAAAAGGCATTTGAATTTGCACGCGAGGCCGACCCCGACTCTGAACTCTATTACAATGAGTATGATTTTGAGTTCGGCCCCAAAACCGAGGGGGTCATACGACTTATCCGGAATTTGCAGGCCAAAGGTATCCAGGTGGACGGCATCGGCATCCAGGGGCACTGGTTTCTGGATTACCCGAAAATGGATGTGCTTCAAGGCTACGTTTCGGCCTTGAGACAGCTGGGAGTGAAGCTGATGATAACGGAATTGGATATCGGTTTGCTTCCTTTTTGTCCCCTCGATTCGGAAGTTGTTCCTCTCTCATCATTTGACGCAGAAAAACAGAAGGAGATCAATCCCTATCCGGACAGCCTTCCGGACGCTGCCCAGAAAGACCTGGCAAAACGGTATGCTGAACTCTTTTCATTCTTCAGTAAGAATCGGGATCTCTTCGGACGGATCACGTTTTGGGCAGTGCATGACGGTCAATCCTGGCGTAATTACTGGCCCATCACCGGCCGGACTGACCATCCCATGCTGTTCGACCGGCACTGCCAGCCAAAGCCTGCATTCGATGCCGTTATCCGGACAGTGCAAGGGGATTAAGAAGCAATATCACCTGCATTGAGCTTTAATATATATAAGCCGTTTGCAATACCTGATACATTTACGTACCTTTTATTCATACCTTGTTTTACACCTAATGTATATTTGGCCACTATTCTTCCAGCCGCGGCAATTATAGAAACAGCGGCATCTCCGGTGCAGTCTGACATTTAATTTTTACATATTAATTTAAAATTATAATATTTGTATTTAAGACATTTATTAATAACCATTTTTAACAGAAAAAAAGCAATGAAAAAAGTAATAAAATTCATTATAATGCTATTAGTAATATTTAGTTATAATCCTTATATCACAGGCCAGGAAGATGCAAAAGGAACAGGGGATTATGAATGGTGGAACGCACCCTGGCGTGGATGGCCGGAAAAAAATCCGGATGCAAAGACCATGCCGCTGATCAAAGTGCAGGGAAATAAGTTTGTTAGCGCTGAAGGAGACACTATATTGTTCCGCGGACTTGCAATTGCTGATCCTGATAAGCTGGCAGATCAGGGGCAATGGAAAGAGGAGCTTTTTATCAGGGTGAAGGAAATGGGAGCAACAATTGTTCGTATTCCTGTTCACCCGGTTGCATGGCGCGAACATACACCTGACAAATATATCGGGTTGCTGGATCAGGCTGTTGAATGGTGCACAAGACTTGGCATGTATATCGTTATAGACTGGCATTCTATTGGTAATTTGCATATGGAGCTTTTTCAGAATCCCATGTATAATACCACGAAGAAGGAAACATATGAATTCTGGCGCTCCATAGCAGTGCATTTCAGAGGCCATAACACTGTGGCTTTCTATGAGTTGTTTAATGAACCGGCTATTGGCAGAGGGCGGTTTGGCAGTATGACATGGAGTGACTGGAAAAAGATAAACGAGGATATCATAAGCCTTATCAGAGCATATGATAATGAGACAATTACTCTTGTTGCTGGCTTTGACTGGGCTTACGACTTAAATTTTATACGCTATAATCCCATAAATGCTGAAGGCATAGGATATGTTACTCATCCTTACATGATGAAGCGCAAACCACCGTGGCCGCCAAAATGGGAAGAGAATTTCGGATTTGCAGCAAACTTATATCCGGTTGTGGCAACTGAATTTGGATTTCGGCTCAGTGAAGGAGAGGAAGTGGATGAAGAAGACTATGCAAAAGTAATATTCAACTACCTGGAAGAAAAAGGTATAAGCTGGATAGGGTGGATCTTTGACCCTGACTGGCACCCCCAAATGTTTGAATCCTGGGACAATCACAAGCTTACACCTTGCGGCAGCTACTTCAGGGATATCCTGCAGGAAAAACAAAAGAAGTAATTTTAATGCTTTAGGAGATTTTACCGGTTTTAAGTGTATCTTCTGTCAAGGAACTCAAAAAGGTATTTGGGGGGTTTCAGATTTAAAAGATTTACCCTGTCTTTTTCAAGAACCGCATAATCAGCATTCTCAAGCTCCTGGTATGTAATGCCGGGCATAGATGTATTTTTGCCGCGTGTCACAATGCCCAGTCCCCAGTCAAGGTCCAGTGTGAATACTTCCAGATCATTGTATTTGATCTGAAGGTGAACGATCGTCTTCCATACATCACCGTTCCAGCACGCATTCCATCCTGGCAGTTCACCCTTATTTGCAAGATCCGTGACTTCCCTGATCGATTCCTTAACAGGCATAGCGCTGGCAGAATTAAGAGGATTACAGTCGTGCATTATTATTACGCCATCATCATTCAGGTGCTTCAGGCAGTTTTCCACGTCATTCAATGACTGGCCGTAGGTGTGGAATCCATCGACAAGCACTACATCAACGCCCGAAGGAAGTGCTTTTTCCGCATGTTCAAGAAAAAACCTGTTACTTGTCATATGAAAAGCTTTGAATTTTAAAAGTCCGAAGAATTTTTTAAGCCTTTTTCCTTCAGATAACTTAAAGGCCGGATCAACACCAATTTTGTTCCTGCATCTTACTTTTGCAATTATCCTGCCGTGCCTTACACCGATCTCAAGGTACGTCTTTGCCCTTAACCTGTTAATTATGCTCTGTACTACTGTTAATCTGTTCATTAATTTTGTTGTTCGTTATTCCTTTCTGCTTATAATAATTTATATTCCAGCTTAAGAGAATATCATATTTACTGCTGCAAAATAGTTAAAATTCATTATTTATAAAAATTAAGGCAGGAACTTTCAAAAACAGTAATGTAACAACAGCAGGATTAACTGCAGGGATAAAATTTTAACATTTTTTGAAATTAAGGATCTTTAATATCTTTATCTTTATGAATAATTTAAATACCGGAGGTGAATATGAAAAATCCTGATAGCCACGGAATACTATCATTACTCAAGTATACAGGCACTGTATTATTGATTGCATTTCTTTCCTTTTTTATACAGGTATCAAGAGGAGGGGAACCGGATAGTTCATTTAGCTTTGTTTTTATGACTGATATTCATGTAAAGCCGGAGCTTAAGGGTGATGAGGGATTCAGGGCGGCA
>CAZFHF010000292.1:0-1897 GCA_964518655.1 uncultured Bacteroidales bacterium
ATATTTTTTATTGGCACCGGATCAACTGCATCTGCCAGTGAGCTGTTAATTAACGGGCTGAAACCATTTGCTGATGTTATACTTACAGGTAACAATACACACGGTAAGCCCGTCGGGATGTATGCATATGTATATTCAGAATATAATTATGCAGTGCTGCCTGTATGTTTCAAATTTACAAACAGTAATGATGAAGGTGATTTCTATGATGGGCTTGTACCTGATATTTATGCTGATGATGATTTAACAAAGGATTTTGGTGATCCTGAAGAAGACTGCCTTGAGGAATGCCTGAATATAATAACCACAGGAATACCTTCCACCACATTGCAGAAATCCACTGGTAAGGTATATTTGCTGGAGATGGACAAGCCTGTAAACAATTTTCTCAGAGCTTATTAAAATACAATTGAAATATTGAGTGCAGAAAGAATAATATTAGGAGTAGATCCCGGAACAAGTATCATGGGTTATGGAATAATAAAGATAACAGGCGGTGAGCCTGCAGTTATGGATCTGGGAATAATTGAACTGACCAAAATCAGTGATCATTACATTAAGCTAAAAAACATATTTGAGAGAACACTACAACTTATTGACAGGTATCATCCTGATGAGCTTGCTATCGAAGCCCCCTTTTATGGTAAGAATGTAAAGTCGATGTTACTTCTTGGCAGGGCACAGGGTGTTACAATATCTGCGGCTCTTACACGCTCAATTCCCATTTTTGAATATGCCCCAAGAAAGATAAAGCTTTCAATAACAGGCAAAGGCACTGCATCAAAAGAGCAGGTTGCTGCGTTATTACAAAAAATACTAAAGATTGACAAGATACCTGATAAGCTTGATGCAACCGACGGCCTGGCAGTAGCAATGTGTCATTTTTATCAAAACAGGATATCAGATACTTCAAATTCCTATAAAAGCTGGAATGAGTTTATCAGAAAGAATCCCGGCAGAATCAGCTGATATCAAAGTTCAGCCCTTATCATTTCCGCTATCTCCATAAATTCCTCATTGTTAAACTTAAGTTTAGGCTTTGAAAAATCTATGTCATATAACCCGTTTATCGGAATAAGGTGGATATGAGCATGCGCCACTTCCAGTCCAAGTACAGCAACTCCCACTCTTTTACAATCCATGACCCTGTCAATTGCTTTTGCCACCTTTTTTGCAAAAATATTCAATCCGGCAAACAAGTCATCATCCATATCGAAAAGATAATCAATCTCTTTTTTAGGAATAACAAGGGTATGTCCCTTTGCAAGAGGATTAATATCCAGAAAAGCAAGGTAATTATCATCCTCAAGGATTTTATAGCTCGGGACTTCCCCTTTAACGATTTTTGTGAATATGCTTGCCATAAGCAGTTTAAGTTTTGAGGTTCAAATTAAGACAGTAAATTTTAAAAATTGATTTATTTGCTTGGATTATATCCTATTTAGATATATCAATTATTTCAAAAGAAATATCGCCGGAAGGCACTTTAATTTCAACAATATCACCAACTTTTTTCCCAAGCAGACCTTTGGCTATGGGGGTATTTACAGATATCTTTCCGTTTTTTACGTCAGCTTCACGTTCAGATACAATGGTATATTGCATTATTTTACCATTGTTTTTATTTTTGATTTTCACCTTATTCAATATCTGAATTTTAAATGTATCAATCTTGGATTCATCAAGAACCCTGGAATTAACGAGTACATCCTGCAGTCTTGATATTCTCATTTCAAGCATCCCCTGTGCTTCTTTGGCAGCCATATATTCTGCATTCTCTGCCAGATCTCCTTTATCAATAGCTTCAGCTATCTGTTTGGATATAGCAGGGCGCTCAACATTAATTAAATGTTCCAGCTCTTCTTTAAGCTTTTGCAAACCTTCCTCTGTTAAATAT
>CAZFHF010000292.1:1907-4412 GCA_964518655.1 uncultured Bacteroidales bacterium
TTAGAGTCCTCCCTGGTAATGAAATTTATAAAAACAAAAAAGAATTCCGAAAGCTCAGAACTCTTTAAAGTATTACAAAAATAGTTAAAATATTTTACTTATAAAAAAGTGACAATTTTAATTAATAACCAGTGCCAGATAATAATATATTAATACTCCTTACGATTTATAATCTCAGAGTAAATTACTGCTTTTTTAAGATCAAAATCCTTAATTTCAAGGGTATGTTCATCAGCTTCCAGTTTCAACGGCATTTCCTTTTCCGTTTTAATTATTATCTCACTATCATCACTGCCATTATCAGACAAAATAGCTTCCTCTGTTTCCTTAAACGCCGCTTCTCCTTCAATATAGCCCTTTTCGTATTCTGTTTTCTCTGTAAGACCCTTTTTGTCAACAACGTATGTTTTTTCTGCTTCTACCTTCTCTTCTTCCATAAACTCCTCTTCCTGCTCTTCTATATCTTCCTCTTCATCCTCTTCTGTTAAATATTCTTCTTCATCTTCTTCAAACAGACCGGCAAAAGGATCATAATCAGTATTTACAGTAGTAACCGGCTGAGTTTTTCCCTTGAATTTGGAGGCAGCCTGCTCTCTCTTTGCCTTATTTCTGTAAACACCCGCAATCACTCCTATTATCGCAAGAACCAAATATATTAATACCCCTGCAAGATCATCCATAACTTATTTCTTTACTTTTCTTCTTTTTATAAATTTTATGCAAAACAGCTCATTTCGCTTTCTATTAAATCTTTGCGCCCTCTTATCCGCTTCCTGCATTCTTTTCTGCGTCTCTTCATGTTGCATTTTCCTTCTTGCTTTTACTGCTTTTTTCCTTGCTTTCTCATAAAACACTTTTTGAAAATGCTCAATTTTTTCAGCATTTTTCTGGGCTTTTTTTGTTTTTCTTGTTTGCGCCTGCAGACCAGTAACAGTAAAATTAGCAATTACAAATAATAAAATTACATGTTTTATCTTCAAATTCAGTAATTTTACCAAAATTTTTACAAGAAGTGATAATTAAAATCCTGTTTCCAAAGTTAAAATATTTTTTGCTAATAATTATATTTCTTTATTTTCCAATATGTTGTGAAAAGAACAGTTGTGATCTAATTCCGGATACATATATTAACATCACCCTGGATCTTATTCATTTAGCACTTGGCCCGGGACAATCAAGGGTTATTACCAATACTTATGTCGGACAACCATCTTTAGGTTTCGATAATAATGGAATAATTATTTATTGCGATGCGCTGGATCAGTATTTTGCATATGACAGAACATGTCCATATCATGTAGAGGAAAGCATACCTGTTGAAACAGTGAACAATGGCATGTATGCCAAATGTCCCGAGTGCGGCTCAGAATTCCAATTATGGTTTTCCGGATTTCCAACAGATGCAAGCGTATCAGAATGCCCTTTAAAACAGTTAAAGATTACCTATAATCCAAATTTAAATACTGTTCATATTTATAACTGATCAGCCTTTGCAACAGCAAAATTTAATTTACAAAGGCATTCCGGACCCGGGAATATTAATATCTGTAATGATCAGGTTTATATGGGCCTTCTATAGGAACACCAATATAATCAGCCTGTTCTTTTGTTAGTGTGGTCAATTTAACTCCCAGTTGTTTAAGATGTAACCTGGCAACTTCTTCATCCAGTTTTTTGGAAAGCCTGTATACACCAACAGCATAATTATTTTTCCACAGGTCAATTTGTGCAAGTGTTTGATTTGTGAATGAATTACTCATGACAAACGACGGATGGCCTGTTGCACATCCAAGGTTTACCAGTCTTCCTTCAGCAAGCATAAATATTGAATGTCCGTCATTAAAGATATATTTATCAACCTGGGGTTTAATGTTTATTTTCTTTGCCCCGGCATAACTATTAAGCTTATCAACCTGTATCTCATTATCAAAATGTCCTATATTACAAACAATAGCCTGGTCTTTCATTTTGGTCATATGTTCAAGTGTTATAACATCCTTATTACCTGTAGTAGTAACAAAGATGTTACCTTCCATTAGCGCTTCTTCCATGGTTGTTACTTCAAAGCCTTCCATGGCAGCCTGCAATGCACAGATAGGGTCAATCTCTGTTACAATAACTCTTGATCCATAAGCTTTCATGGACTTGGCACAACCTTTTCCCACATCGCCATACCCTAAAACAACTACTACCTTCCCGGCGATCATAACATCAGTAGCTCTCTTAATGCCATCTGCAAGTGATTCCCTGCAACCATAAAGATTATCAAACTTTGACTTTGTTACTGAATCGTTAACGTTCATTGCCGGCACCAAAAGTTCTCCTCTTTCCTGCATCTGATATAACCTGTGAACACCGGTGGTCGTTTCTTCAGATACTCCTTTCCATTCACGGGCTATACCATGCCATTTCCCCGGGTCATCCTTAAGCGTCTGCTTAAGCTGGTTAAGAATAACTCCTTCCTCGTAATTTGAAGGTTTAACATCAAGAATTGAAGGATCGTTT
>CAZFHF010000293.1:0-4407 GCA_964518655.1 uncultured Bacteroidales bacterium
ATGATGAAGGAGGCCAGCTAACAGAAGCCGTAAGAAGAAAACCTTACTCAGTGATACTTTTTGATGAGATAGAAAAGGCTCATCCTGATGTGTTTAATATCCTGTTGCAGGTTCTCGATGATGGTGTTCTAACTGACAACAAAGGAAGAAATGCAAATTTTAAGAATACTATTATTATTATGACTTCAAATATTGGTTCCCACTTTATACAGGAATCCCTGCAATCCATTACTGATAAAAACAGGGATGAAGTACTTGAAAATACAAGGAATCAGGTGTTTGCTCTTCTTAAGAAATCTGTTAGCCCTGAATTCCTTAACAGAATTGATGAACTGATAATGTTTAAACCATTAACATTTGAAGAAATAAAAGATATAGTAAAAATGCAATTCAACAAGTTATCCAAAGTGATTTCGGATAATAATATTGAAATTAAAATATCAGATAAAGCAATAGAATGGATTGCAGAAGCCGGTTATGATCCGCAGTTTGGTGCAAGGCCAATAAAAAGGATAATGCAGAGATTTATTTCAAACGAGCTTTCCAGAGAAATCCTGAAGGGAAGCATTAAAAGCGGTAAACTGGTAAAAATTGATAAAAATGGTGATAAATTAATATTCAGAAATGAGGATAAAGCAGTAGCAGGAAAGACAGAATAATTTTAATCTATGAAAAACTTTTCAGGCAATCTTCAAGCTTATCATATAACTCAAATACATTATGTAATTGCAGCAGCTTGAAAAGCTCCATAACTTCTTCGGAGATATTACAGATTTTGAATTGTCCGTGATTATTATTAGCAGTTTTTAATATCGACAAAAAGACTCCAAATCCGGAACTGTCAATAAATTTTATTCCCTCAAGATTTAAAATAAGCCTTGTGTCCGGTTTATTAAAAAAACTCTTAAGGTCCTCTTTTATGGGCTCACTGATTAATGCATTAAACCTGTCTAATTTGTTAAATTTTACAACAATTATATTATTGATTTTCTCAGTTTTTAACATAACTTTTCAGTTTAAATGTAAGATTCTAAATTTTCCAGAATTTTATCCAGCTCTTTAATTGCTTCGCTTGTATCTTTTTTGAATTTCTCAATCAAAGCAGGATATTTTTCTGTTTGTTTACCTTCCTTGGCTAAATTTTCAAGAGTTTTAAGTTCACTGGATAATTCACCCAATCCCATAATAGAAATTGAGGATTTTGCTTTATGTGCTAATTTGCCCAATGACAGATAATCTTTTTTTGATAAAAATTCTTCCATACCGCTGTTAAATTCATTAACCTGCTCTTTAAAAATATCTATCATTTCAATAACCAGTTCCTGATTACCGCCAGACATTTCTTTAAGATATGAAAGGTCAATTTTCATAAGATTAACATACTGATATAACAAATATACACATTGAATTTACTAAATTACCGATAAATATAAATTAATTTTTTTATTTTTAATAAAATTATTAACTAATGTATTTTAACAAATACCGTTATCATTTGTTTTTAAAAAAAAGTCTGTCATTGCTGTAATTCAAAGATACACTATAATTTACACTTTATTGTGAAAAGAAAAGAATAACTTTAATCAGAAAAGAACTTACTTTATTTAAATTTGTAATCTATGAATCATATTATCCAAAACCTTACCGGTTTTAATCCGGTAAGATAAAATATGAATTTATTCAGAAGACCAATTGCATGAAAATTATTAATATATCTTTAATTTTTAACCTGTTAATTATAAAATAAAATTCTTTACGAATGAAAAATTCATTAGTAATACTTATCCTCATAATCTCAATATATAATACATCTGTTGCTCAACTTCAGGATGAGAGTTTAATTAATTTCAAAAAGAGGAAAGATTCAGAAAAAGCTTATAATAAGGGCATAGAAAAAATCATTAATAATGATTACTATGCTGCCATATCAGAGTTCGACAAGGCACTTGAGCTAAACCCAAAGTTCATCGAAGCTTTATTGCAAAGGGGAAAGGCAAAATTTCAATTAAATGATGAGTATGGTGCGATCAGTGACTTTAATAAAATTATTGAGTTGAAATCAGGTTACGGAGAAGCATATTTTAACAGGGGTTACGCAACATTTATTTTTGACAGCAGCAATGTGGATATCGGTGATTTTGATAAGGCTGTTCAGCTGGGTTATCAGGAAGCGGAAGTTTATTATTACAGGGGATTAATTAAACTTATGAAAAAAGATTATGACGGGGCAATTTTTGATTTTTCACTGGCTATTGAGAAGAAGCCTAATTATGCAAAAGCATACCATGACAGGGGAACTGCAAAACGAATAATAAGTGACTACCAGGGAGCTATATATGATTACAGGCTTGCAGTGAACTATAACCCAAATTTTGTCATAGCTTATAACAATATGGGAGGTGCAAAAAAAATGGTGGGAGATTTCGAAGGGTCAATAAATGATTTTACAGCTGCTATTAATCTTGACTCATCGTTTTACATTTCTTATAATAACAGAGGCGGAGCAAAATATATATTAGGAGATCTGGAAGGTGCAATAAATGATTTCGAAGCTGCTTTATCTTTAAAAGAAGATTATTACCCTGCAATATGCAATCTTGGCAACGTTGCAGCAAAACAGGGGGATTATGAAAAGGCTGTTGAATATTATAACGCGGTAATTGAACTTAATTCGGATCATGGCATTGCATACTTGAACAGGGGGCTTGCCAGAGAACTGCTTGGTGATCTTGAAGGAGCCTGTGCTGATTGGAACACAGCAAAGTCTTTGAATATTAAGGATGCTATTAAATATCTGGATGAATGTGAATAATGTATCATATGATTACAAAAACATATTATACTAAATACAGCAAAAACAGAAGAGCTGCAAGTCTTTTATTAAAACAACCAAACAAATATCTTATCGAATGAAAATATTCAGACTTACTTTAATATCGGCGTTTATAATTTTAATTGGTTTTCCGGTTAAGGCTCAGCAGGTAGCAAAGGCTAAAAAAAGTGAATTCAAAATAATAACCACAGGATTTAAGGATGCCTGGAAAGCTCTGAAAACAGGCAATAAGTTGTTCGACGAAGGACTTGGCTCATACAGGGAAGCAAGAAAGAACTATTTAAAAGCATACAGATATAATCCCAATAATGCCGAGTTGAATTACATGATTGGCGTATGCTATCTATACACCGATGATAAGTTTGAATCAATAAAATACCTGAAGAAAGCATATAAAATCAAACCTAATGTCACTACAGATATAAGATTTATGCTTGGCAGGGCATATCATCTGGTACTTGATTTTGATAACGCAATTCTGGAATATTCGGAATATAAAAATAATCTTCATCCTAAAGAACTTGTTACAAAAAGCGGATTAATTGCCCAGTTAATTTCGCAATGCAGAAATGGAATAGAACTTGTCAGTGCTCCTGAAAGAGTCGTTATTAATAATCTGGGGAAAAATATTAACACTGAGTATGACGATTATAATTCCATAATATCCCGGGATGAATCAATTATGTATTTTACATCCCGGAGGATGCAATCAGAGAATAGTAAAAAAAACCCTTTTGATAATAAATACTATGAAGATATTTATTATTCAATAAATAAACTGGACGGCTGGGGAACTGCAAAACGTCTGGATAAAAAAGTCAATAAGAACAAAAATAAAGCAAATATTGCAGCAGTAGGACTGTCAAAAGATAAAACCGAGTTATATTCATATATAGGAAAATCAAATTCCGGGGATATTTATAAAAGCATATATCAGGATAATAAATGGAAGAGCCCCAAAAAGCTTACAAGTAAAGTAAACTCAAAATACCGTGAAACTTCCCTTTGTTTTACTTCTGATGGTAAAAAAATGTTTTTTATTTCCGAAAACAAGAAAACATCCCTGGGAGGAGCTGATATATTTGTTACAAAAAAAGACTTTAGGGGTAAATGGGGAACTCCGGAAAATCTTGGGTCAATGATAAACACTGCATTCAATGAAATCGCCGTAAGTATTTCCCCTAATGACAGCACATTGTTTTTCAGTTCAAAAGGTCATAAGACAATGGGAGGTTATGATATCTTCAAAACAAGACTGAGCGAAACAGGATTATGGTCAAAACCTGAAAATATCGGATATCCCATAAATACACCTGATGATGATGTTTTTTTTGTTATGGCCCCTGAAGGTAAAATAGCATATTATTCAACAATCCGTGAAAGAGGAATCGGAGGAAAGGATATTTATAAGGTTATTTATCTTGGTGCTGAGAAGGATATGATTCTTAGCGGAGATGATATGTTAATTGCAGGCCTGCAGAAACCTCCTGATAATATATTCTTTAGTTTGCCGCAGATGCTTAAAGTTGATACTTCACTGGTCATGAAAGGAATGATAACTGATTCTGAAAATG
>CAZFHF010000294.1:0-4397 GCA_964518655.1 uncultured Bacteroidales bacterium
ATTTCAGAGGATGAAGTAATCAGGATTCTTAAGCGTATAAAACATCCCGGTTATGATAAAGATATAGTCAGCTTGAATTTAATAAAAGATATTAAAGCCGAAGCTGATAAGATTAGTATTGTTCTCTCATTTCCGCGGCCTAATGATCCTTTAAAATCATTGATAAAAAATACTTGTTTAAAGGTTTTAAAGGAGGATCTTGGTGATAACACAAACATAGATATAAAGATATCAGCCGGCACAGATGCAGCAGCACAGGAGGAAAAGCAATTTTTGCCGGATGTAAAGCGTATAGTAGCAATTGCTTCAGGTAAAGGCGGGGTTGGCAAGTCAATGATTACAGTTAATCTGGCGGTGTCGCTTGCAAAATCCGGATATAAAGTAGGACTAATTGACGCAGATATTTTCGGACCATCAATACCAAAAATGTTGAATGTTGAAAATGCAAGGCCTGCAGCCAGAATGGTTGACGGCAAAAATCTGATTGCACCTATTGAAGTATATGGATTGAAAATTCTGTCAATCGGCTTTTTTGTTGAACCAGGAAATGCTACTATTTGGCGCGGACCGATGGCGTCAAACGCACTTAAACAATTAATGAGTGACGCTGACTGGGGAGAACTGGATTATATGTTTGTGGACCTTCCTCCAGGTACCAGTGATATACACCTTACCCTGGTTCAGACAGTAACATTAACAGGGGCTGTGATAGTAAGCACTCCCCAGGACGTTGCACTGGCAGATGCAATAAAAGGAATAAGCATGTTCAGAAATACTAATATTAACGTGCCTGTTTTAGGATTGATAGAGAATATGTCCTGGTTTACACCTGAAGAGTTACCTGACAATAAATACTATATCTTTGGAAAAGATGGTTACAAAAAGCTAACAGAAAATCTTGATGTTCCACTTCTCGGACAAATACCAATATTTCAGAGTATCAGACAGGACGGCGATTCAGGTACACCATCTGCTATAAAGAAGGGCCATATTAGTGATATATTTAAAAATGTCTCAGCTAATATGATTAAACAAATAGAGAAATTGAATGTATAGTATGTAAATGATAGATATGTGTCACTGAATAAAAATTATAATAACAAATTAAAATATAAATTATATGGACAATACTGAAAAACAAGAAATTATCAGAAAAGTTAATTCAGCCATTGATAGTATTAAACCGTATCTGCAGGCGGATGGCGGTGATGTTGTATTTGTTGAGATTACTGATGACATGACAGTTAAAGTAAGATTAACGGGAGCTTGCCATAGCTGCCCTTTCAGTGTGATGACCCTGAAAGCTGGTATTGAACAGACTGTTAAGGAAAAAGTACCAGAGATAAAAGAAATAGTTGCTGTTGATTAATAATATATGAGTAAGCAAATAAATGAATATATGATAAAATATGTTTGGTTATTTTTAGTTATTAAAAGATTACAGAGATAATTTATGAAGTCAAAGGGGTCATATATTTTTTACTGGTTGTTAATTGTCCTTTTTATTGGAAGTTGTACAACACAAAAGAATACTTTTATAACCCGCACATATCATAATATTACTTCGAAATACAACATATTGTTTAATGAGAATGAAAGCTTTAAGAAAGGAGTAAATAAGGTTGATGATGCTTACGTGGATGATTATGCTGAAGTACTTCCTGTCTTTACATACGGCGATAAGGAACTGGCATCATCAGTAAGCCC
Source organism: uncultured Bacteroidales bacterium (assembly GCA_964518655.1). GTDB lineage: Bacteria > Bacteroidota > Bacteroidia > Bacteroidales > UBA10428. The sequence goes on from CAZFHF010000294.1 coordinate 1,708, forward strand.
TGAAATGGACAGGACAATAAAGAAAGGAACAAAATTAGTGTCACTGCATTCCATTACTGTTAAGCCAAAATTGAAGGATAATACAGCATTATCACCAAAAGAAAGAGCATTTTACAATAAAAATGAGTTTAACAAATGGGTGGATGATAATTATTTTTTGATTGGCAAAGCTCATTTTTATAAACATGACTATAAACTGGCACTTGAAACATTCATGTTTATTCTGAACGAGTTTAAAAATGAGGAAGCGGTATATGATTCGAGAATATGGCTTGCCAGGATATATAATGAGACAGGCGAATATAAAAGTTCGGAAGAAATACTAAATGAGCTTGAAAAAGACGAAAACTTTCCAAAAAGACTTGATATTGACTTATTTACTACATTTGCCGACCTTTATATAAAGCTGGATAATATAGCAATGGCAATACCATACCTTGAGAATGCCAGGGAAAAAGTAAAAAAGAAAAGCCTGAGGGTCCGCTATACATTCATCCTGGCACAGCTTTATGAGAAACAAGGAGATCTTCAGCAAGCTTCAAAATTATATGATAAGGTCATTAAAATGAACCCGCCTTATGAAATGACTTTCAACGCCAAAGTGAACCGTGCCCTGTCTTATCAGAAAGGCTATGGCTCGGTGCGGGAGATTGAAAAGCAACTGAGCAGAATGTTAAAGGATGAGAAGAATAAAGAATATAAGGACCAGATATATTATGCATTGGGGAATATTGCATATAAGGAGGGAAATACACCTAAAGCTATAAAGCAATATAAGAAATCAGTTCAGCATAATGTTAATAACCTGAATCAGAAAATGCGCTCTTTTCTCACCCTGGCGGATCTTTATTATGAGCTGCCGGATTATTTAAACGCCCAGGCTTATTATGATAGCACTGTTGTACTGCTTGATATGGATTATAAGGACTATGATATTATTTTCGCCAAATCCCAGAGTCTGACAGGGCTGGTTAAGGAAATCCAGATATTCAGTCTTGAAGATAGCGTACAAAGGCTGGCAAAATTATCTAAAAACGAGCTGCTTAGCGTTATAGATAATATCATTGAAGATGTAAAACAAAATGAACAGGAAGAAATTCAGCGGCGACAGGAGGAGGCACTTGACAGACAATTTGCGCGGGAAAATGAATATGACAGAAAAATGGGACAACAAAATGCGGCAGGAGGCAGCATGTGGTACTTTTATAACCAGACGGCCAGAAGCCTCGGATATAATGAGTTTAGAATAAAATGGGGAAACAGGAAACTTGAAGATGACTGGAGAAGAAAAAATAAAAGCCTGGTGAGCTTTGGTGAACATACAGGTGCTGAAGATGCAGATGTTGCAGCTGCTGAAGAATCCAAAGGGACAAAAGCAGTTAGTAATAAGACAAGAGAATATTATCTGAAGAATATTCCGTTAACCGATTCAATGCTGTCAGTTTCCCATAGTCGTATTGAGCATGCACTGTACAACATGGGACTGATTTATAAAAATGAACTTAAGGATTATGCCAAAGCCATTGAATCATTCAAAGAATTAATTAAAAGATATCCCCTGACAGAATTCTTATTACCTGCTTATTATTATCTATATGATATTTATAAAAAAGAAAATAATAAAGCCCTGGTTGAGAATTATAAGAGCAGAATTGTTAGCCAGTTTCCAAATAGTACATATGCTAAACTTTTAACAAATCCAAACTATGTGAAAGAGCTTGAAGCAGAACAAAACAAGGTGAATAAGTACTACGAAGAAACTTATCTTAAATATCGTGCCAAACAATACAGGGATGTGATTAGCAGGGCAGAGTATGCAATTGAAAACTATCCTGATGACAAGCTCATCTCAAAATTTGCTTTCTTAAGAGCATTATCAATCGGCAGAACAAGGGATATAAAAACATTTACAGATGCATTGTTTGATATACTGTCTGCGTATCCTCAGACTGAAGTAGCGGAAAATGTTAAAAATATACTGGTATATCTTGACAAGGAACACCCGGACCTCAAAGAAGAACACGAAAAGGAGATCGCGATAGAACTGTATGAGTTTTCTGAAAATCTGGAGCATTTGTTTGCACTGGTTGTTTCAAAAGAAACTAACGTTAACCAGTTAATGTTTAATATCATAAATTTCAATATTGATAATTATGATAAATTAAATCTTAAGGTAGAAAGCAGTGAATTAAATGCCAACCAGGATATTGTTACAGTGATTTCATTCAGGAATAAAAACGAATCGCTTGATTATTATAAAAAGGCAGCTTTTAACGATGATGTTTTTATGGATGTTCGGAAGGATGGAGTAAATACTATGGTTATCTCAGCAAAAAATCTCAAGGTTCTGAAAGATGACAAATCTGTCGAAAGATACCTCAAATTTTTTGAGGAATATTATCAGTAGGAAAAATCAGGTTTTTACAAATACGAATAGCATAAAGCAGCCAGCAACAAGTAACCAGCAACAGGAAACCAATGAGAAAGATAAGTATTCTTTGGACAGATGATGAGATAGATTTACTGAGGCCTCATATATTGTTTCTTCAGGGAAAAGGATATGATGTAATGACGGCAAGTAATGGAGATGATGCTATTGAACTGGTTAAAAAACATCATTTTGATTTGATCTTTTTGGATGAGAATATGCCTGGTCTGAGTGGAATAGAGACCTTAAATATCATTAAAAG
>CAZFHF010000295.1:0-4375 GCA_964518655.1 uncultured Bacteroidales bacterium
CCGATTTCGTGCTTCTTTTCATAAAACACCTGATCACAGGGTTCATGTCCCTTCTAAGGTCACTAATATAGTATTTTCCTCCATGTTTAAGTACACGGCAGATTTCATCCAGCACTTTAACCGGACTGGCAAGTTCGTGCAAGGTGGCATTTGAGAATACGCTGTCAAAAAATTCGTCATCAAAGGGCAGCTCATGGGCATCACCTTCGATATATTTCGCCCTTTCATGAGGGAATCCGTATTCTTCAGCATTTTTACCTGCAATATAAACCATACGTGCGCTGATATCTATGCCCGTTAATTTTGTATTCTCAGTCTTTGACAGCCATTCCAGCCCTAGATATCCCGGTCCGTGTCCTATTTCCAGGGAGGAACCGTTATTTATTCCATACCTGATAATATCATTTGTATAGAGGATGCCTTTATCCCTGTCTTTTCTCATGATCTTATCATACTCATCAGCTATCCGGTCTTCCTGTATCCCTTTATCTGTTTCAGTTGTTCTTGGTTTTACCATTATGTTATGTTTTAATACAAAAGAAGAATATTATATCGGATTAGACAAAAATATACTATAATCTCTGGCAGTCCGGACAAATATAGCATGCTCCTCCTTCAAACTGGAATTTCTCAATCAATGTTTTACATTTGGGGCATGGTGTATTTACCGTTTCTTTCCCCAGGCGGGAAACAAATGCTCCAGGCTGATCATAAAGGTTTCTTTCCGTGCTCCTGCCCCCTTTATCAATAGCCTCTTTTACCACATCATTTATGGCATTATATAAATCCGCCTGCTTATCAGAGGTAAGGTCGCCCATTTTTTGCCGGGGGTGTAATCCTGCACGATACAAAATTTCCTGCAGATACCCGTTTCCCAGACCAATTACATAAGCTCCCGAGGTAATAAACTTTTTAACATTAAGCTTTTTTACTGTATCGTTACCATTTATGAATTGCCTGAAACCAGTAATAGTATATAATTCAGATAAAGGTTCAACTCCTTTCCTTTCAATTCCGGATAAATGCTGCTTCTTCTCTCCAGCATCAAACACTTTTATAAGCCCCCACAATTTAACGCTGGCAGTCAGACAGGTATTATCAGTAAACAGAACTGTCAGATAAGCTTTTGGCGGTACTTCTTCAGTTGATGAATGGAATACTATTCTCCCGTCAAATTCTCCCAGGATTAGAGTATATTCGGAATCAGTATTAATATAGATATAGTAGCTTTTACTTTCAACAAATGCAATTTCTTTGTCATGGAGTTTGGATCTGAACTCCTGTTCAGTCTGTGTAACAAATCCCCAGCGTTCCAGTTTTTCGCTTTTTATAAGTTTTACATCCTTAATCTTCTTTCCGTTAAGTATTTTATTCATTTCTTTGCCTAAACAAACTGCTTCCGGATATTCCAGCATAATTTTTTCTATTTGGGTTATAAATTTAGATATGTTGGGCTGTTAAAAATATATAATGTTCAGGAAACTTCACTATTTAATCCTTCAAAGCATTTCTTCTCCTGCAGATATATCTTTTCAATCCTGCCTGCTATGTCATCCATTGAGCTTCTGTCAGTTTTATTAAACGCATCAAGGAATAAGTTCCCTATAATATCCCAGTCATTACTAAGGCTGATAAATGATTCACCGATATTACCCAAAGACCCTATTCCTGTTCTTTGCGAACACTGTTTAAGAAAATTACCATAAATCCTCCGGAATATCCCTCCGCCGTTTCCCCCAATCTGGTTAATCATGACATATGCATTTATTGTGCTCCATTTAAACTTATCATCATCAAAACCGGCCCAGGATGGTACCTTTTCAGAGAAGAGCTTCACTCCTTTGATTCCCAGATTTTTAATAGGTGGATCCAATATCTGCTTCATATTGTTCCTGATAGCTTTATATATTATCTCACGGTCAATATTACTGATATTGGTGAAGTCAAATGTCACCCACTTGTTCTGCGGAGGATAAGGCTTATATGTTGACCCTCTGGCTTCTTCCAGCTCTTTAATTGATACAAGGTGATAATCTGAAGGGGGTTCAGCGCTTTTAGAATCTGTAACCTTAAAATCCCTGCCATCCCTCTCTGATACATATACTATCTGTTTCTCCTCGTCTACTCCGAACACAACAATTGTATGGCCTCCGAAATGTGCTTCCTTCGGCAATCCCAGATATTTAAGAAAAGCCATATCCACATAAACAACAACAGGGATATCCTTTAAAATAAGCTTTGTTAATTCATCATATGCCTTCTTGCTGCTGGATGTCTTCTGCATATTAATTCCTACTCCCAGATTCTTTCCTATTGTCTCCTCAAACTCTCCTATTTTTGTACGTCCGCCAATCAGCGGAAAAGGTACATTCTTCATCTCGAAATATATAAACCCCAGTCCCGAAGCCAGCCCAAAAAGCATTTCCTCTGAAATATCATATCCGTAATAATGAAATACCTGTTTATATGCAGTGGTAATACAATGCCAGCCGCTCTCAGGTTTGAAATCCTTAACTATGTGTTTCATGGTTGATAATTTATAATTTACTTCCTGGATTTCCTTTTTAAGGTTACTCTTTTATTTTTCGCCATGTCTTCTGCGAATTTATCATAACCGAGCTCCCTGATTTGGTGTATGCAGGCAAACCTGTCGGAGTTGAAAATGAATTCAAATACTTTCCCGATGAAATTATTAAATTTCTTGCAATCAGCGGGATTGTCAAATTCTTCACATTCCGCACAACTTGAATAATTATTTTCAATGCAGCAGCTGCGGATTTTACACCATGTTGCTTTTTCATATTTGTCGCATCCCTGGCATTTCTGTTTTATAAATTTGGGGCATGCCGGGCAATAAAGGCCGCATTTGGCGACCAATGTTTTATCTGTTATCAGTTCACTCATTGTATTAGTTTTTATTTAATATTTGGTTTCTTTCTTATAATCCAAGGGTTTTGATGATATATCCCTCAATATTACTGTTGACATTTCTTATCCGCCGCAATTCATTTCTTTTAACAACATCCGCTATTGATTCTTTAAGGTTCTGAATATTCATGCCGGCCCAGTGTATACCTGTCCATGATCTGCCTGTTACCTGCAGTAAATATGCATGATTCAGGATCTTTTCAGATATTATATAATTTAACTTCCTGAAATCATCAGGTATAAAACGTTTTATTCTGTACGCCATATCATACTTTTTACATAGGGCAAGTAATTTCTTATTGATCATCCGGTTATATTCATCAGTTGCACCATAACTGCCATTATACTTATCCGGATCATAAGAAAAACCGTATAATTTCTCATAATTTATTATAAGTTCAGGAAACTTATCTTTCAGGTTCTTCAGAAACCAGAGAGCCTGGTTATCCCTCATAGTCATGGCGCCCCCAAAGAGCAAATAATCACAGCCCGACTCCTTTGCAGTCCTGACCATATTCTCGAGGTCATGGTCAGAGTCACAGAGAAATGGTATGACCGGGATCAGGAATACTCCGGTCTGAATATGACTTGTTTTATTTTTGATAGCCTGAATAATATTAAAACGCCCGGATGGATGGGATACTCTTGGCTCCAAAAATTTTGCGATTTCCGGATGAGCAGTGGTGATTGTTACTGAAACGCAGCACCAGTTATTTTTACCTATTCTTTCAAGAATTTCCAGGTCCCTTAATACCAGTTCTGACTTGGTAATAATATGCACGGGATATTTATGCTTCTCAAGAATTTCCAAGCATTGCAGAGTATTTTTAAATTTATCCTCAGCAGGATGATATGGATCCGAAGCCCCTGACATTGCAACGATGTCAGGTAATAATGTACGGGCATTGCTGATTCGCCTGTCAAGCATTTCGCCGGGATTTTTCTTAATGATAATATCATTTTGAAAATCCGAAGGCAGGTAATATTTGGCACTGCGTGAGTCACAGTAAATACAGCTGTGCTCGCAACCGTTATAACCGTTTATACCGTACCTTGACCAGAACCAGCTGTCAATAAATTTTCTCTTGATAAGTATCGATTTGAAATCTTTATGTGTATATGTTACCATAACACTTATTTTGCATGAAGATAATTAATGCAAGTGACAGCCCTATGTCAGGAGGATTAAAAAAGGCATAAGACACCTAGAAAAAGTTAAAGTCATAAAAAAGGACATTGGATTTTAAAATCTTTTATGCTACTTCCATTCAATAATTTCCAGTCCTTCCTTTTCTTTCATTTTTTCAGGAATGCTGCTTAATATTTCTGTTTTCAATAACTCAGTGAGTTTTTCCCTTACCAGGCTTTTATTTACAACCATGCTTACTTCCCTAACCGGTTTCGGATCAACGATTTCCTTAATGTTGATTTTTCTATCGAAAACCAA
>CAZFHF010000296.1:0-4372 GCA_964518655.1 uncultured Bacteroidales bacterium
ATTTTGCTTTAACTCAGGTATGAGACTTTTAATGTAAGACTCACCCTTTTGGCCGGTATATATTCCCTCCTCGACATCAGCTGAATATGATAGAGTTGTAAGCCCCTGTCCATTACGCCATATTTCAAAACCTGCCTCCATATTATGCATATACCATGAATCTTCAAGGTAACCCCGCGTTATCGCATCATTAATGAACTCCCTGAAATCCACACTTATGTTTTCCCTGACACTTTTAAGCCTGTAGGCGATATAGTTAACCCACCATTCTGCAAAAAAAACATCCCACAAATAACCTCCTATTTCTTTTTCACCCACCTTTGAACCGCCCGGAGAGGCACCTCCGCCGTAATTTATCCATACCATAAGTTCACCTGTATAATCATAACCTGCACCATCGGGATCGAACCAGGCTTCAAATGCTGCATTCCATGTTCCTGAGACACCTTCAGTACTTATATGCCATGTGAAAGGAGCACTCTTTATCTCATCAATTTTTGCCGGCAGATTACTGCTTTGGGTGCAATGGCCCCAGTGACAGCCTTTAAATATAAAAGGATAGGAGCATACATTATTATCGTCGTGAGTAGATAATGTCACTTCAAAAAAAGTAGAATCAGGATAAATCTCAAGACACTGATCCCCGACACCGGGGCCGCTTCCCCAGACATTATTTGATATTATGTACTCTCTGTCAAGAACATCAGCATCGTCAGGCGCACATAATTCCGTCACCTGGGCCGTCAATGAAAAAGATATTGCGATCCGGAAAATTATAGTGAGAATAATTTTATTCATATTGTTTTTAATTTTCCCTGAACCATGCTACAGCACCCTTATAATCTGAAAAAAGCCGTGTATTGAAACCCTGATTAACTGTGACAGTCTCAACAAAATAGTGTGAACTGTTCGCTGGCTCTATAATAAGAGCAACCTTATCTTCGCGTCGTCTTCCGTATTTTTCAAGTTCCTGGGCAAACTGGTAATTTTCCCATATTTGCCATGTGTTATTAACTATACGTAAATCAAATAAAAAACAATTTATGCCATGTTTGAAAGCAATATTAGCTGTTTCCTTAGTTATGTCCAATGTAGTCTGCGCAGATATATCCTCCTTGACATCAATAATTATATATGATTTATCGTCCGATAACCTTATTGTATACTCTTTATTTTTTTTCTCAGTCATAAGTTATGCTACAAACTTTAAATATATTAAAATTTCTGATGTTTTTAAATAATTGCCGCGCTACTTATGAAAGTAATACAATTTAAGAAAAAAAAATCACAAAACATAATGATTTTCAGCTAAATGAACAATTATTATTTGATATAGTACGATTTTACAGCTTATTATCGGGATCTTACATTTGATGCCACTGATTTACTAATATGCAATACTAAGAATTATCCTGTGATTAATAATTTATATACATCACATAAGACTGAAAATAATTATTATATATTAGGATTATAAAACTGATTCTGATATCTTTAACAGCCTAATCCCGTGTTCCGGGTATATGACTATTAGATTATAAATCAACCATATATATTAAACTAATAATTACAAATTATGAGATTCGGATATTTTAACGATAAGGAGAGGGAATATGTTATTACTGATCCCAAAACACCATGGCCCTGGATTAATTATCTCGGTAATGAAGATTTCTTTTCATTGATTTCAAACACTGCCGGTGGCTATAGCTTTTATAAAGATGCACGCTTAAGGAGAATAACACGATACAGGTATAATAACGTACCTATGGATGCAGGCGGTAAATATTTTTATTTAAATGCTAACGGTGATATATGGTCTCCGGGATGGAAGCCGGTAAAAGCAAAATTAGACAGTTATGAATGCCGGCATGGACTGGGATATACAATTATTAAAGGCGAAAGGAACGGTATTGAAGCTGAAGTATTATATATGGTTCCTTTAAGATATTGCGGAGAGATCCAGAAAATTAAGCTGACAAACAAAACAGGATCAGTTAAGAAATTCAAATTGTTCTCGTTTGTGGAGTGGTGTTTGTGGGATGCAAATGATGATACAACAAATTTTCAGAGGAACTTCTCTACCGGACAGGTAGAAATTGAAGGTTCAACAATTTATCATAAAACAGAATACAGGGAAAGAAGAAATCATTATGCCTTTTATACAGTAAACACAAAAATATCAGGATATGACACTGACAGGGAAACATTCATAGGACTGTATAACGGGTTTGATGCCCCTGATGCAGTGATGGAGGGAAAATCCCGGAATTCCGTATCCCACGGATGGTCTCCGGTTGCATCACATTGTATTGATATTAATCTTAAGGCAGGGGAATCAAAAGAGCTGATATTTACTTTGGGATATGTTGAAAATCCTAAGAAAGATAAGTTTTCAGCACATCAGGTGATAAATAAGAAACCGGCGGAAGAGATGATAGCAAAGTTCCGGACACCCGGCGATGTAACCGGTGCATTTACTGAATTGAAGATGTTCTGGGATAATTTGTTGTCAGTCTGTTGGCTGGAACACCCCGATGAAAAGCTTAACAGGATAGTAAATGTATGGAACCAGTATCAATGCATGGTGACCTTTAACTTTAGCCGCAGTGCTTCATATTTTGAATCAGGTATAGGACGCGGAATGGGTTTCCGTGATTCAAACCAGGATCTTATTGGTTTCGTTCATCAGATTCCCGAAAGAGCCAGGGAAAGGATCATAGATATCGCTTCAACACAGTTTGACGATGGAGGGGCCTACCACCAGTACCAGCCGTTAACAAAATGCGGAAACGACGCCGTTGGCAGTAATTTCAATGATGATCCGCTATGGTTAATACTTGGTGTTGCAGCTTATTTAAAGGAAACAGGTGACTGGGCTATTCTTGATGAGATGGTCCCTTTTGATAATGATGAGTCAAATAAGGCTACATTATTCGAACATTTAAAACGTTCCTTTTATCATGTTGTAAATAACCTGGGACAACATAAACTTCCGCTTATTGGCAGAGCTGACTGGAATGATTGCCTGAATTTGAACTGTTTTTCAGAAACACCGGGAGAATCTTTCCAGACAACTGAAAATAAAGAAGGAGGAGTAGCTGAATCAGTATTTATCGCAGGTATGTTTGTGCTTTATGGTAATGATTTTGTTGAATTATGCAGGGAGATCGGTAAGGAAGATGAAGCACAGGAAGCAGAAAAACATATTGAAGATATGAAGACAGCTGTTCATATATACGGATGGGATGGCAGGTGGTTTATAAGGGCATATGATCATTTTGGAGAGAAAGTAGGAAGTGACGAACAAAAAGAAGGCAAAATATTTATTGAATCGCAAGGTATTTGTATCATGGCAGGTATAGGGATTGAAGACGGCCGTGCCCGGCAGGCACTCGATTCAGTTAAGAAACACCTTGATTGCGATTACGGAATAGTATTGAATAATCCCGCATTTACCGAATATGTAGTTAAATATGGTGAAATATCTTCATACCCTGAAGGATATAAAGAAAATGCCGGCGTTTTCTGCCATAACAATCCGTGGATCATGATAGCGGAAACACTCCTTGGGAATGGTGAAAGAGCATGGGAATACTATAAAAAAATATGCCCTCCCTATCTTGAGGAAATTACAGTATTGCATAAAACAGAACCCTATGTCTATGCACAAATGATAGCAGGCAAAGATGCTTTTAAACCCGGCGAGGCAAAAAACTCATGGCTCACAGGAACCGCTGCATGGAATTATTATGCAATAACTCAGTATATCCTGGGTATTAAACCTGATTATAACGGACTGATGATAGATCCTTGTATTCCAGCAAAATGGGATGGTTATAAAGTAAAAAGAAAATTCAGGGGAGTAACCTATAATATCGAAATAATAAATAACAAGCATGTAAGTAAGGGTGTAAAAACCCTTAAGGTCGACGGAGAAATACTTGAAGGAAATATAGTCCCTTTATTTGCTCAGGGCTCCGAACATCTGGTTGAAGTTGTTATGGGTTAAAAAAAAGGGACAGCGCCCTTTTGATTAAAGGGCGCTGTCCCTTTTCACTGTCCCTTTTTCTGTTGTATATCAGGGAGATGCATTAATCAAACATTTTACTGCATTAATCAAAATTGAAGTGTTATTTAAATCATTTATTAAGAAAAAGCGTATTAAAAGATGAGAACAAAAATGATTTAAATGTAAAACTTACATTAATAAAATGATTATGGAAACCACAGTTATTGAAAATTTGATTATAGTGCCCACAGAGGAATCGTTATCTGCTACTTTAAAGGATGGAAAAATAGAACTTTCAGGAAGGTCAATCCCCGAAGATCCTGTAAAATGTTTTGCTCCAATAGTTGACTGGGTAAAGGA
>CAZFHF010000297.1:0-4364 GCA_964518655.1 uncultured Bacteroidales bacterium
CGATGTAACAAATTACCTGAAATATTTCGAAAATGATCAGGAGGCAATTCAGTTATGTGGAAATTTATATTATAAAAGTAAAAATTATATTGAAGCATTAAAGTATTTTAATAATAATCTGAATCTTGATAAATCAAAACCTGAATATTATAAAGACAGAGGAAAGACTTATCTAAAAACCAAGACATATAAATACGCGATCAATGATTTTTCAATGGCGCTGGACCTTTCACCCAAAGATGGAGAAACATATTTGCTTAAGGGGATAGCATGTTTTGAGACAGGGGATAGGGAAGGAGCTTGTTCTGACTGGAACCAGGCTAAAAAGAATGGTGAAACCCGGGCTGTGGACTATTTATATAAGTACTGCAGATAAACAAACAGCAACCAGCTAAACCAGTAATTTCTCAAGGTTGTCAATAACACTCTTCATATCGGAATATTTTATCTGTCCCGGAGCTGTGGCTTTCCCTTCATCCATAGCAGCAAAAGTGAATTCCGCACCCATAAAAGGTACGATAACCCGCGTTAGTTTTCCAAGATTGCCCATACAAAATGCGATTATTCTGCCCGGATAGTTGTAGAGTGATAAAATTTTTGAATTATCCAGATTTGTGCGTGCTGTTGTTACTATCTTAGCGATGTCTGCCCCGAAAGCAAAGCACTCCTCGAGAATCCTGGTAAGTTTTTTGATATCAGGGGTTTTACTAAAGTTATGATAAGATATTATTACATCGCAATTATTATGGTGGGCAAAATTGATTAGCTCCTTTCTGTATTCTTCTTTTGACTCATATTCCAGGTCAACATATTTAGCACCTGCTTTTATGGCCATTTTTAATTTTTTAATTCGCTCATCATCGGAATATTTGTCAGGGCGAAATGTAGCGATTAGTTTTTTTGGCAGGGAAAATATCTTTTTAATTTCTTTGTCGTTAAATTCAGTAAGGTCTAACCTTATTTCAGCCATTTCAATGCGTTTAAGAGCTGAAAGACAATGGCCTATGTTCTTATCTGAAATCGCTACGCATATCATTGATCATTTCCTCCAGTTGTTTTAATGAAATTTGTTTAATAACAGCTTTTCCTATACTTTCAAGCAGGATAAGATGCAGTGTGTCACCTTCTCTTTTTTTATCCTGCTTAATACTACTAAAAACGTTAGCTATTTTGACGTTTATTGATGTTGGCAGATATAGATTCTCAAGAAGATTTTTAATTCTGGATACATCATTAACAGTAAGCATATTAAGCTGTGCTGAGAGTTTTGAAGAAAGTACCATACCTATGCTAACAGCTTCACCATGAAGGATTTCCGTGAGTTTTTCAAATGAATGTGCAAATGTATGTCCAAAATTTAATACTCTTCTTTCACCTTTTTCACATTCATCAGCTTCAACAACTTTAGACTTAACAACTATGGAATCATATACTAACTTATTTATTACATCTGCATCCTGAATAATTGCTTTTTTATAATTGCTTTCCAAATAATCAAATATTGATACATTTCTTATTAGTCCTGCTTTGACGATTTCTGCAAAACCTGCCAAAAATTCTTTTTCTTCCAGTGTTTTAAGCATCTCATTATCACAGATAACAAACTCAGGCTGATTGAAAACGCCAACCATATTTTTAAAACCCCTGAAATTTACTCCATTTTTACCACCTACGCTGGCATCTACCTGTGACAACAAAGTAGTTGAGACAAAACCAAACTTCAGACCCCGCATAAATACGGATGCTGCAAAACCCGCTACATCGCAAACAATACCTCCTCCAATTCCGACAATGAAAGTGGAACGATCAACTTCAAACTCAATAAACCTATCAAATATGTAATTCAATGTTTCTATTGTCTTGATCTTTTCCCCAAGCCCAATTTCTATAACATTACACGGAGGAAAATCCTTCCTGTAATAATATGATACATTCTTATCCGTGATAATTATAATTTTGGTATCAGGAAGATAGTTCGTAAGATTTTTAAGTTTTTCTCCAATATGAATTTTTGAGATTTTTGTATCGGTTTTTATTTCAATAGTTTTCATTAATTATTGTTCGTGGTTTGCATTTAATATCTATGAATTTATGCAAAAATATTAAAGTAGTGAAATTTTTTTTTCGCCTGACCGGCTTATTCGTTATTAATATTGTTATTCATTCATTATTTTGGTCTGATGATTAATTGATTCCTGATGAATTGCCCTGAAAATTTTGACTATAAACTCCTCACTTAGTCCTTTTTTTTCTCCAAGTTCCAACTGCCTTTGCAATATTTCATCCCAGCGGCTTGTTTGCAAAATTGTTATGTTGTGCTTCTTCTTATATTCTCCAATTTTACTGGCAATATTCATACGGCTCTCAAGTATATCCAGCAGCTTGTTATCATAACTGTCAATTTCATGTCTTAGTTCTTCCAGGGTGGTTAATAACATAGTATTATTAATATCGGCTTTTCTTAATATCAACTTATTTAATAACATGTTTAAAGCTTCCGGTGTAATTTGCTGTTCGGCATCGCTTAATGCTTTTTCGGGATTAATGTGTGCTTCGATCATCAGTCCGTCAAAGTTTAAGTCCATTGCTTTCTGTGAAATCTCAAATAGCAAATCCTTGCTACCGCAAATATGACTGGGATCGGTAATGATCAATAAATCCGGTATCCTCCGTTTAAGTTCGATAGGTATCTGCCATTGAGGACTATTCCTGTAAAGTGATTTGCCATATGTTGAAAATCCCCTGTGCACTGCAACTATTTTTTTAATGCCTGCATTATATACCCTTTCAATAGCACCTATCCATAATTCTACATCGGGATTAATTGGATTCTTCACCATAACAGGTATGTCCACACCATTAAGAGAATCAGCTATATCCTGCACAGCAAAAGGATTGGCAGTTGTTCTTGCTCCAATCCATAAAATATCAATACCTGCTTTCAGAGCCTCGTAAACATGCTTAACATTAGCCACTTCAACGGTTGTCAACATACCAAACTGTTCCTTGACTTTTTTCATCCATGGTAAACCTTTGTTGCCGACACCATCAAAAACATTTGGCCTTGTTCTGGGCTTCCACAGTCCTGCTCTGAATATTTTTACCCCGTAGTTATTTAATTGCCTGGCGGTTTCTATTACCTGCTTTTCATTCTCAGCACTGCATGGCCCGGAAATGATTAAAGGCCTCTCCAGTTTAAGGTCTTTAAACTGTAATTTTTCTAATTCTAATTTTACTATCATGACTTATTCCATAATTGATTTCCCTTTTAGATATTCACCCAATATCTGCAGATTACTTGTGAAAGGTTTGATTGACTCAATAGACTGTTTATACAGATTGTAATCATTTATCTCAAGATCAACATAAAACTGGTACTCCCATTCTTTTCCGATGATTGGCATTGACTGTACCTTTGTGAGGTTAATATCATAATAAGATAATATAGATAATACTTTTGATAAACATCCTATCTTATGAGCTAATGCAAAAGTTATTGATGATTTGTTAATATTCTCATTTATAATTGGCTCACCATTTTTTTCTTCCAGAATTAAAAACCTTGTATAGTTTTTTTTGTTTGTTTCTATGCTTGAAGCAAGAACCTCAAGGTTGTATTTCTTCGCGGCGAGTGCACTTGATATCGCACCTATACCTTTAAGATTATTTTCACGTATTTCTTTTGCGCTTAATGCAGTATCAATACTGTCAATTAATTTTATATACGGATATTTCTCAAAGAACTTCTGGCATTGCATAAGTGCCATAGGATGTGAATATATCTCTTTAATATCTTTTATGTCCTGACCGGGAAGAGCAACAAGATTTTGTTTAATGCGAAGATAAATTTCCCCGATAATTTTCATGTTAGATTCCAGCAGTAGAGTATAATTGGGTAAAATACTGCCGGCAAGAGAATTTTCAATGGCCGTAATACCATAATCGACCAAACCCATTTTCAGTGCAGTAAATAAATCTTTGAAAGTGTTTTTAGGAACAATTTCAATATTTTCGTTTTCGAAATAACTTATAGCAGCAATCTCATGAAAAGCACCATACCCTCCCTGTATTGCAATTTTTTTAACTTCTTCGGATGTCTCACACATATACATAAGATTTATGGTTAAAAAAAAAGTCCCAGTTTTTTGGGACTTTTTTAATATAAAAATATCTATTATACAAATAAATCCCTTCAGTTTATCCTAAAGTAAAAGTAAAAGAAGAAACCCGATTTATTTGTATTGTACTTCATAATATGATAAATAAGCTTTGCAAAATTAAATAAAGTTTTTAAAAAACAACCAAAATACACAAAATATTATTAAATCCCTGAATAGGGAAAAACCAAGTATAATAGTCTATTA
>CAZFHF010000298.1:0-4352 GCA_964518655.1 uncultured Bacteroidales bacterium
ACTGGCTAGATGATTATAAACTTGTCCCTAATAAAAGCACGGAATTTGTTTTTAAATATATATATTTTAATACCGCAACTTCAAAGCTTATACAGGATATACTTCTACGGCTTGAACAAATTCAGGAGACCGGCAATGAGGTAAGAGTAATATGGTATTATGAGGAAGATGATGAAGATATGTACGACCTTGGTGAAGAATTTAAGGAAAATGTTGAAATCCAATTTGATATAGAGGAATATTAATTTGCTTCAATATTCTGTGTTTCACTTATATTAATCACACTTATCTGTTAAATCACAAAAAGCATCTGCCGGAATTTCTGTATTAATATTTTAGTCGGACAGCCGTTTGTTAATAGTTTCAGTTAATCTGTTGAAAACTTGAAATAACAGGTCTTTAAACATATCAACCAATCAATTACTTTGGCTTTATTAATGAATGTTTAAAGCCTGGCAGACAAATAAAAAAATTATCTGTAAAGAAACTTTTTATTAATTCTTACGTTTAACTATATAACTATATAATAATCTATTATAAATGACTACTTATAGCAGAACTTCACTAATGAGTGACGGACGTGCCGATTTTAACAGGCTTAAGCTTGGATTAAACTGGTCAGATAAAAGCAAGGAAGGCATCGTAAATAAGTTTAACAGGTTGAAGATGCTGCTTACTAATTATTTAAGAAACCCTAATCATTTAAGGATCGACAACAATACAAAATTTCGTATCTTCTAGAAACATTAATTCTCAAATACTTCGCGTTTTTTAAAGTGAAAACACAGGTTATCTTCTCAATAGATGGCCTTTTTTTATTTCATTTATTATTTATTCAATCAAATTGTCGAAAAAAGAGTTATTACAAATTTGGTTGTGCCTGAAATACGTATTAGCTTTGCACTCCTGTTTTATAATATGATGACAGTCTATTGTTTTATTTAGTTTTATTGAAAGGTCAAAAGACAAATGAGTACAAATAATAACCTGAACAGCCCTTCAATATTTATTGGCAAGCAGGGAAGAGGGATAATCAGTTTTGGCTCGGGGCAGCCGGATCTTCCGCCTCCAAAGGAAGTAGCTGAAGAGATAAACATAAGGTATGATTTTCGTTACGGATTGATACAGGGAGAGTATGAACTAAGAAAAGCATTATCTGAGGAGTATCCGGATTCAACTGCTGACAATTTTATAATTACAAACGGTGCTTCTGAAGCGCTGGATTTGATCTTAAGGGCCATGGGCAACGGCAAGGTTTTACTTCCAAGGCCATATTATTACTCATATCCTAAAATTGTTGAGTATGCCGGCATGGAACCGGTGTATACAGAGCTGGTGGACGGCAGAATTGACCTTGATGATTTTAACAGGAAAGTGAATGATTGTAAAGTTGTTCTCATAAATTCACCATCCAATCCTACGGGAAGAATTGAAAAGATTGAAACTCTTAAGGAGATAGAAAATATAACAAGGAACAAGAATATTTATATCATATCTGATGAAGTGTACAAGGATTTGATATATGAAAGGGGAAATTACCATATCCAGGGTGATCATGTTATAACAGTTAATTCTTTTTCCAAGACATACGCTATGTGCGGAGTCAGGGTAGGTTATTTATGGAGCAGTGATCAGGATATAGTAAATAAGGCAATTGAAATAAAAACACATACCTCCATGAACACCAGCTTGATAGCGCAGGATATGGCTTTGAAAGCAACAAAAGCACCTAAAGAATATATTAAAAATCAGCAAGCTATCTGGCTCAGCAGAAGAGATCTTATCTATAAAGGTCTCCGTGATCTGGGATTTAATCTTTGGAGACCAGAAGGTGCATTTTATGTATTTCCTGAATATAAGAATCCTGCAAAGCTTGTCTGGGAGCTTTATACAAAGTATAATGTGATAACGTATATAGGTGACTGGTTTGGGTCGCCTGACAGGATAAGGTTGAGCTATGCACTGGATTCTAAAGAGATTGAAGAAGGATTGAACAGGATTGAAATGGCACTGAGAAAGTAAATCTCAAATAACAGATCACAAATATCAAATAATATACAAATCTCAAATTCCAATGATAAAAAAAAGTTGTTTGGAAATTGAAAAATTTGATTATTGAAATTTATTTGTTATTTAGGATTTGAGCTTTGGAATTTATTTATGTATGGCTTTGTAAATAATCTTCTGTATATCCGTCCTTATATTCAGATCTATAAGTTTATTATTCAATGCATCCGGGTAAACCCTGTTGGATAGAAAGATATATATTATTTCATATTCCGGATCAACCCATACCATTGTGCCGGTAAAGCCTGTATGTCCGTAACTTTCAGGCGATACCCCATCATACGTTGGTCCGTGTTTTGTAGTATCGGGTTCCGGCTTATCAAAACCCAGCCCCCTGCGGTTGCCATTATTGCATTCAGGGCAGGAAGTGAAGTATCTGATAGTTTTTTCTTTAAGATACCTTTCACCTCCATATGTGCCTCCATTTAAGTACATCTGCATCAGCTTGGCCAGATCATTGGCATTTGAGAATAAACCGGCATGTCCGCAAACACCACCCAGCATTGCCGCACCCGGATCGTGAACATAACCGTGAAGAATCTGCTTGCGGAATATTACGTCATCTTCAGTGGGGATGATGTGTTCCTTACTGAATTTTTCCAGGGGAAGGAAGCACATAGAAAAGGCACCCAGATTATTGTAAATCTCCGATTCAAGATAATCCTCAAAGGAGTAATTAATATTATCCTCAATAATCCTGTAAAGCAGATAGAAGCCTAGATCACTGTATTTATAGCCTTCCTGTCCGTTTAGTTCTGAAATGGCAATTTTATGATATATGGAATCAATAAAAGACTTGTTTATGTATAGATTTTCAGCCACCTGAACAGTGTATTCACCGCCATATTTTTTTGCATAGTATCCGTCCCTGTATTTCAGATGTTTATTCGCAAAGTATCCGGGACCTATTTTTATCGGGTAATCTAGTGATAACTTGTTGCTTGAAAACTTCTGATCAGGGTAAACAGGCTCAAGCGTTGATTTATAAAAAGGAATCCATGGTTTTAAAAGTGACTGGTGTAATAATATATCTTTTATAACTATATCTCTTTTATCTGTTGTATCGAGAAATGGCAGATATACTGATATTTTTTCATTGATATCAAGTCTACCCTCTTCATATAGCCGCATCAACAAAGGCATTGTTGAGGCAATCTTCGTTATCGATGCCAGATCATATAAATCGGAGTTTTCTACTTTTCTCTTTCTGCTGTATGTATGATAACCAAATGATTTGTTATATACTACCTTACCTTTTCTGGCAACCAATATCTGGCATCCGGGAGTTGCTTTTTCCTGAATCGCGCTTAATGCAACAGAGTCAATTTTTGACAACTCATCTTCATCAAGATTTACTTCTTCCGGAACAGTATATTTTAATCGCATAATTCCCCTGGTTTTAATACCTGTTCCTGCTGTAATGATTTTATTCGCTGAAACAGGCAGTGAACCGTCAGAAGAAATAGCACCGAATAACAACTGCGCCGATAAGCTTTGTGCTATATCAGTATCTTCATATGAAATCAATAGCCCGCTGAGTTTTGAAATATTTTTTAAGCCTGTTAATGAATAAGGATTTGCCGCTATATTCAAAATAACATTATACTGTTCTGAAATGCTGTCAACAAATTCAATTGTTTTTTTGTGTATGCCGTAATTATCACTTATACGTCTATTGGTGTTATGAATACTTACAATGATAAGGTTGTTGTTATCCAGCCTGGTCCTTATTTGACTTAATGCAGCATCTTTTCCAAGACAAATATTATCGACCTTTGTATAAAGCTCCATAGTTTTCTGGAATGTAGTGGGCAATTCACTTCCCAGTGCTACAGAAGCTATTGACAAAGTATCAAGCCTTTTCAGCGGAATGATATTTTTCTTGTTCTTTAACAGTGTTAGTGAAGCTTCAATGAGTTTTCTATGCAATAATTTAAATTCAGGATCTTTTAGTTCTGCATTCAGATTTGATAAATCCACAGGCTTATAATTATTCAGGCCTGCCCAGTATTTGGCGGCTAATACTTTTCTGCACCTTTCATCAATCTCATCCTGTGAGATATTGCCTCTTCTTATTTCTTTCTGTATTAATGATATTGCTTTTGGAACATTATAAGGCATCAACAAAATATCATTTCCTGCAATAATTGCCTTAACATTTGCTTCTCCGGGCTTATAGTGCTTTGTAATACCTCCCATGTTCATCGCATCTGTTATAACCAGGCCTTTAAATCCCATTTCATTCTTAAGCAGATCGGTTACAATTATCTTTGAGAGTGATGATG
>CAZFHF010000299.1:0-4331 GCA_964518655.1 uncultured Bacteroidales bacterium
GGTTCGCTTTTTTAAGTTATAAATACTATATTTCATGTAACTGTTATTTTGTATGAACCGCAGAGTGCTGATATTGATCCTTATTATTATGCAAATAATATATGCTAATATTATCTGCGGCCAGAATATTGAATCATACATTCCCCCGGTAAAAATTATTGAATCCAGCGGGCCTGAACCGGGATATTTTTTTATATCTTCCAGGGTGCTGAATAATGACACTGCAAAACATTTTGTAGCAATAGTAGATAATTACGGCACTCCCGTATATTATAAAAGAAACTACCTGGGAAATGGCGGTTTTCGTCTTCAGAAAAACGGTTATCTGACATTCCGTCCCAACTATCCAGGCTTTGGCTATTTTGTTCTTGACAGCTCCTTTAACAGGATTGACACACTGTATATGTCAGGATATAATGCCAATCAGCATGATTTCAAAATATCTGAAGACGGACATGCATTATTCATAGGCGATTACACGAGAAATATAGATATGAGCCAGATCGTTGAGGGTGGAAATCCAAATGCCAATGTTACAGAACTGGTGATACAGGAATTTAACAGCCTTGATAGTCTTATTTTTGAATGGAGAAGCTGGGAGCATTTTGATATTCTTGATGCCGATGAAGAAGCAGTAAACTTCACTTCTTCAATAATTGATTATGTTCACCCTAACGGCATTGAATTCGATTCCGATACCAGCATCCTTCTTTCTTCAAGGCATCTTAACGAGATAACAAAAATTGACAGGAGAACAGGTGATATTATCTGGAGGCTTGGAGGCAAGAAAAACCAGTTTACTTTCATAAACGATACAATAGGTTTTTCATATCAACATAGTATAGTAAAACTGGAAAACGGGAATATTATGCTGTTTGATAATGGCAATTATGATACTCCCAGGTTTTCCAGTGCAGTTGAATATACAATAAATGAAGATCTGATGACTGCTACACTGGTAAAAAGATACCGCCCTTATTTTGACATTTTCGCCTCTTTTGGCTGCAATACACAAAGGCTGAAGGGCGGTAATACTTTACTGGGACTGGGGGAAACAACCCCTTCCCTTATTGAGCTTCGCCCTGATAATTCTATTGCTTTGATAATGGATTTCTCTGACTACGCATCTTCTCTTCTTATCACAAAACAGCCGTGGGAAACTAATTTGTTTACAACAAATACTAATACCATAGATTTTCCAAAAGATGAATATGTAACATTTTATTATCTGCTTAAATTATTCAACAATTCTGATGAACCTGTTAATATAACCGGATATTCAACACATACATCATCATTTTATATAGACGAGAGTTTCCCATTCACCATTCCTGCAAATGGTGACACTATTATTAATGTGGCATTTAATCCAACTACCCAAGGTTATATAACAGACATACTTACAATAAATTCTGACATAGTCAGCGAGAGCCTTATACAGAGAATAGCACGACAGGTATACCTGTCAGGTACCAGTGATGATTTCAACCCGCCTGTCGCCATTATCTCCCCTTCAAATGAAGGCAGTGTTCCCCTGGATGCAAAAATCTATATTGAATTTGATGATCCCGTCAGATTTGTTGATAATTCCAGGATTGACTATACAAATATTGAACCTCTGCTGACATTTAAAAAGACAGATGACATAGGTGAAGATGTTGGCTTCATTGTTAATGTAAGTACTGATAAAAAATTAATTACCTTAAAACCTGTGCCGGACCTGGAAGAGGACCAGGCATATTATGTATCAGTATCAGAAGGCCTTGAAGATTACTCTGATAATCCTGCTTCCGCATATAATGCCAGTTTTACAACTGCAGATATAGATCCCCCACAACCTCAGTTTGATCCCGGGAACTGGGCTGAAAATATTTCCACAACAGCTAATGCCATTATAAGATTTAATGAACCAATAAGACTGATCGACAACCGGGAAATTGATAATACAAATGTCGACTCATTAATTACTTTTAAAGAGGCTACAGGTGACATGAAACATATTCCTTTTGATGCAACAATAACTGCCAGCAAAACAAAAATTACTATAGATGCTGATTCTGCATTAAAACCTTTCACACAATACGTTGTAATCATTGAAAATATAGAAGATTATCATGATAATGCAATAGATACAAGTACTTCTAAATCATATTTTACTACAGGTGAATCTGAATTATCGGCAGTTAGTGTATCTGAATTAAATTCAATATATAGAATTTTTCCTAATCCGTCAGACGGTAAATTTGTTATAGAATTCAACAGTATTGAAACAAGAAAGATAGAAGTATATAACTTTACCGGAAATAATGTCTATAATAATATATTTAATGATAAAACACATATTGTTGACCTGGATGAGTTACCCTCTGGTATGTATTTTATTAAAATAACTAAGTTAAATTCGTCAGAAAAGATATTATTTAAAGTAATTAAAAGATAACACAACTGAAACTAACTTACGGTAACGGCTTTAAAAGACTTGCCAGTTGCAGAATTATTTTCAAGTATTATTATGTTCATTATTGCCGTCCTATATCATGCTCAAAGAGAAATATCAATATGCAGATTGCTGGTATTGATATCTTTGTTCCCGATTAATTTCACAAACCATATTAATTGCCAGGGAACTTTTGATAATAAACAATTTCAATATATTTACCCGCCAGACAATGCTAAATACGTTACCAGGGAAAGCTCCATAATATTAAGATATGGGAAGAAAATCCTCAAAGAATCTGTTTCAGATTCCATAATTAAAGTTACCGGTTCTTCTAATGGTAAATATGAAGGAAAACTGCATTTATGTATGGATGAAAAAACACTGATATTTAAACATTCTGAACCATTTGACATATCAGAAAAAATAAATGTGAAATTGCTTGACGGCTTATATACAAAAGATAAAAAAAGAATTCCCGGTTTGGATTTAGGCTTTTCTGTCTCCGGTAATGAATCTATTAACAGCAGTTTAAAAATCACTAATAGTGATTTTCCTGAAATTTATTCATTAATAAATAACAATCCTTCAAATGGATATCATTTCCTTGAAAAAAATGATGCAGGTTATAGTTATTTAATGATTATCGATAACTATGGAACACCGGTATTTTACAGGAAACTGGAACACAATACTCATAACTTTTCCCTTCAGCCTGCCGGATATCTTTCCTATTATATAGAAAATCAAAAATGTTACGCCATACTGGATAGTCTGTATAATTTTACCGGTATATACAGCATGAAAAACGGATATGATGCTGACAGCCATGAGTTTATACTGCAGAAGAATGGGCATTCATTTATGATTGCATACGACCGGCAACTTGTAAGAATGGATACTGTAATAGATGGCGGCAATCCTGATGCGACGGTAGTCGGACTGGTAATACAGGAACTGGATGAGGAGCAGAATGTTATTTTTCAATGGAGAAGCTGGGATCACTTCAGTATTCTTGACACTGATGACTCTGTTGTTGACTTAACATCTCAATATATCGATTATGTGCACGGGAATTCCCTTGATATTGACTCCGACACATCACTATTACTGTGTTCAAGGAATCTGAATGAAGTAACAAAAATTCACCGGCAGACCGGTAAGATAATATGGAGGCTGGGGGGCAAAAACAACCAGTTCACCTTTATTAATGATGCCAGAGGATTTGCTATGCAACACTCGGCAAAAAAGCTTGAAAACAGTAAGCTGATACTTTTTGATAATGGGAAAATAGGGATGGCGGATTATTCCAGGGGCGTTGAATATGAACTGGATGAAACATATTATACTGCACAACTTGTTAACGAATTTAAACATGACTCAAGTATCTTCTCTATAGTATCGGGCCATATACAAAGATTATCAAATGGTAATACTCTTATAGGCTGGGGTAAAAACATAGGTAAATATGTGAGTACAGAATTCACACCCGATGGTACAATAGCCAATGACTTATA
The DNA here is from genome assembly GCA_964518655.1 of uncultured Bacteroidales bacterium. Taxonomy (GTDB): domain Bacteria; phylum Bacteroidota; class Bacteroidia; order Bacteroidales; family UBA10428. Next base: position 3,955 of record CAZFHF010000299.1, read on the forward strand.
TACTGATAATAACGTGCAAAGCTACCGGGTAAATAAATTTGACTGGAAACCAAAAGCCATAGAATTGAACAGGGATACAATGTTATTCAATACCATAAAGCCGTATCAAACTGATACCGCAGAAATACGGATTACTAACCGTATATCAGGTAATTTGGTATTGAACAGCTATTCAAAAGGAAATGCTCCCTTTTCTGTTATCACTCATTTTCCTATTATAATTCCGGAAAATAGTACCAGGATTCTACAAATTAAATTTGTTCCAAACAGCACGGGAGAGTTTAATGATATATTTACTATTTACTCTGACTGTTTATCAGAAAATAATGAACCACAAAGAATCGCAGCCCAGTGTATTCTCAAAGGTACCTCCTCCG
>CAZFHF010000300.1:0-3817 GCA_964518655.1 uncultured Bacteroidales bacterium
ATCTATAATCTTTCCGTCCCTTTTCCCCGGTATCCACCTTGGCGATGTGTTCACTACGCGTAAAGCCTCATTATTGAAGTATTCCTTGTCTTTCTTTACAATTACAGGCTTGATGATATTTCCTTCCTTATCAACAGTAAATTTTACATCTACCTGGCCCTCTTCGTTCTTTTGAAAGGCAATTTCCGGGTAAATGATCTTATCAAGGACATATTTTTTAAACCCTTCCATCCCTCCTTTAAAATATGGCATAATAAAATATTCAAAATAACTTGTGTCTTTCCCTTCGCGGGTAAAGCATCTTCCTCTGACGAACTCGTCATTTCTGTACATGTCATTTCTTATAAGGCGTCCGTTATCATAGTAAGTCATAAATCTGCCATTTTTTGCCCCGTTTTTATATTCAACCTCCTTTTTCAGCTTTCCTTCAACTGTCCAGGTCTTCTCTGTGCCGTTTAACAGCCCGTTTTTGAAGCTCATATTGCTTTTGATCTGCCCGTTTTTATAGTATTCCGAGTATTCTCCTTCCAGTTTGTTGCTTTGGTAGTTGCATTCAATTTTCAATTGTCCGTTTTTATAGTAATAATAGAATTTGCCAAGCTTATAATCCGGATTAATAGATTTGTAGTTTCCAGTCATCTGAATCCCCCCCGATATATAATAATCCCTTACAAAAAATTGAATTTTGCCGCTGGTATCATTACTTATGATCCTGAAATATTCAGCACTATCAATATTTGCCTGCTCCCAGCTTCTGTTATAATATAAAGTATCATTCAGCAGCTGCGAATATGCATTAAATGCAAAAAGCAAAATTAAGTTCGTAACTGATATCCTTATCATTTAGAAATATCCATTAAAAATTTCGGTGCTACAGCAAAATTATTAATATCCGGGCACAAAGTATGAATGTAATTTATAAAATTCTGCAAAATAATTTACCTTGTCCTTTTTATATAGCCTACGACGGCATTAGATACTGCTCTTGGTTCGGGGGGCAATGAATAATTATTCTTTTCGTATTCTTTATTATAGGGTGAAATGTTTAATACTTTATTGTTTACGACTAATGTGCTGCTGCCTCCGGGGTCAAAACCCATTGCTTTTACAGCTCCAAGCTTTATCATTATCTCCGCCATATCAATATGTGTAGCCCCGACAGATTCCCTGATCCTGCCGTTAATAGTGAGAACCAGCAGATTGCCTTTCCTGTCGAGGCCGGCTGCAATTTTCGGACCTCTCATATCCAGATAATCGAGCCTGGCTGCCTGTGTGCGTATAGAATTCATTGTAGTCCAGCCTCCGCCTTCCATATCAATGGCTAATTCCCCGTTTTCAACAAGCAGAGGGCCTGCCTCCACTGCATGCAGAACATTATCAATGCCATTTACAGATATATCTACTTCTCCCTCCGGTTGATCAAAATCATGAGTAAACTTATCTGCAGGAAAAGACAACGTTAAGCCGACAGGGATTATATTAACTGTATCAGTGTTTTTAATAATATCCTTAATGACATTGCCGGATAAGCGCACAATGACCCTGTCTTTTGATATTATCTCTTCATTGCCGAACAACAAATCATAATAACACGGATTAATCCCCGGGGTATTAACATTATAATCATCACCCGTAAATATTACTTTTGTATTTCCCCTTGTTACTGTAATTCCATTTCCTGAATTTACTTTTCTGATATTTAATTTGCCATCGCTAAAAATCAATAACGCTGCTTTATTGTATAATGGGGGGCAGATTATTTTTTTGTCTGTTACAAGAAGCCCCAGGGGTGTCCCTATATACGATTCCGGAAGTCCCAATTTGCCCACAAGCTCAGGATTAAGTATATAACCTCCGTTCCATGCAATTTTTACTTCATTGCCCGTTACATTTGTAAATTGCTGGGCCAGTGTTGTTACTCTTTTTGTTTTACTGCTGGATAATGTTCTGAAGATCCAGTTATTTTCAGGATTCTCTGTCTTTACCCTGGCATATGCCCCGTTCCATGGAAGCCCGTCACTGTATAAGCCACTAACATATTCATATTCAACTTCCTCATCCTTATCTTTTATATTAGCAATATTTTCAATTATATACTTTGCAGGAGATCCTCTTTGTTCTGAATCCTCCTTCAGTATCTGCAATATTTTTTCTTCTCCCTGTGCCCTGGCCAGATCCTTGAATGCTTTACTATTTATAACATTATTAAAATCCATGGATGTCTGCACCGGCGTAGGATATGCCAGGGTAGTCCTTACGCCTGCCGGCACATACTGAATATAACCGCTATTCAGGAATATTCCCATGATATTGGCAGTAATAGGATGCAAAGCATTTCCAATATGGAAGCAATCTATATCAACGATATCGCTCATTATGGATGCATATTGCCTGTTTGAAATCAGAAATCCATTATTTTCCTTAATATCCCTTAATACTTTAATAGCTTCTTTTCCCATTTGTGGGAAATGCATTCCCACACACAGCTGTTTTGACTCTATTATTTTAATCAGTCCAAACCGGTATAATAAAAGCAATTCCCTTTCATTCCCTGTCTCTATATAATTTACAATCTCTTCTTTATTATACCACTTTCCTATAGCTTTTGAATGGGCAAATATATAGATCTGTGCCAGCGAATCCCTGTGTTTCATAAGCATATCCTCACTCAACTCTTCCTCAATTTTTAATCTTAGCCGTGATCTTATTGACTGCAGGGCAAAGAATTCCAGTTCATATTTTACATAATCGCCCGGGAATATGCCGATAGGAATATTTGTCTGTAATTTCTTAATTAGTTTTTCCCTGTCATCGATCTCAATATCAGAGCTGGATGTTAATTCCGCCAGCGCAAGGTTCCAGTCTGTAAAAAAATGTGAACTTTCATCCACTATTTTTTTTACTTTAGGGGATACAATCTTATAAAACAGTGCATTTATCAGGCCCGTCAGCTCCTGAATTGTAAAATCCTGATAAGGATAGTAATTTTTGTTTCTGTGCCTGTATGCAAATGAATGGTCATGCCTGATAAGAATTTCTCCTTCCTGGTAATGAAATATATTATCTACGGCATTGCAAAATTTTAATTTTGTTTCCAGCGGGATATTCGTTGATTCATAATCTTTTAACAGCTGGTTGGCAAAATTATGGGCAAATCCTCTTATCTCCTGCTCTTCAACCCTGAATGCACTGGGGTCAATCAGGGATTTCAGATTAAGCATGAAGGCTAATCTCCCGAAGCCGGGCAGATAATGCCTGTTTGATATATTTAATATCGCTTTCAGATCATCATTACTAAAATTAACCTGCTCTTTATACAGGCTCAGTTCAGTTTTTACAAGCTTCATTGATTTATCATTCGGCAGTATTTGATTGTGAAGCATGAATAAAATATCATTCATGTTCTTCTTAAGTGCTTCCAGGCTGTATCTTTTAAGTACCGCGCTCTTATTATGTAACACCTCATCAGTAAATTTATGGGGAAACATTACCCTTTCAATAATCTTATCTGCATGCCTTGATGTAATTTTCTTGCCGTCAAATTCAATGACCCTCAACCTTTCTTTCTCGGGCAAATGTTCCCCTATAACTTCTCTGTATACATTTTGGGGATAATATCTCCGGCAGAATATGGGTGTTCCGCAGGCAGTAGCTTCAATTATCGGCAGTCCCCGCCCTTCAGTCCTGCTTGGCAGTAATACCAGGGAAGCGATATTATATAACTCAGGTATGCCAACAGGATCTGCAAATTTATCTTTAAAGGACTCCCTATCCAGCTCGCTGAATAAAAATGCCAGGTATACCCTGCTCCGCAGTT
>CAZFHF010000300.1:3827-4325 GCA_964518655.1 uncultured Bacteroidales bacterium
TCCGGCTCAAGTATATTTAATAACTCTGAGAACCGTATTATCAACCGCTGAAAATAATCGTAATGCCCCAGCGCTATGGGACCTGTGACAATTATTGTTAATTTAAGGTTAGGCGTTGCTTTAATTCTCTCAACAAAATGAACATCATTAAATAGTCTTTTTACAAGTTTAAATCCCAGCTCTATTCTTTTTCGCGAAATAATTCTCGTTGGCTGTAAAAAAATTATATTTTCCGCCAAAAATTTTTCTACCGGTCTTGTTTTAGCCCCAATTAATATAGGCCGTGAATTCTTTTTGTTAACAAGGTTGTTCTTAATTACATCTGATACCGAATAACTTATCAATGCCTTGCTGTATCTGCTTAATATCTTCTCGAACTGGTAAAATGTATTTATCTTGGTTCTTTTGCTTACATTAAAATATTTATCAGTATCAACGGCTGTTCCTATCTCGGTAACATTGGCAGGATTATGCCCTTTAACATTTATAAGGCGTGCA
>CAZFHF010000301.1:0-4310 GCA_964518655.1 uncultured Bacteroidales bacterium
CGTTAGTATTATATATCGATATATTCAGATATTTTAAAGGACAGGGTAAACAATATGTTATTATCCTGTATACAATATTAATCCCGTTATTATGGGGCATAATGATCGAGCTGCTCCAATATTTTGTTGTTGCAAGCAGAGCTGGCACTGTTTCTGATGTTGCAGCAAATTTAGGAGGTACAATTATCAGCTTGTTTACTATTCTGGCTGTTAAAAAGTATTTTCTGAAACTCGGATAATAATTATTTCCTTAAAGGGATCTTGTCTATCCTTATTTTATGCCTTCCCCCGTCAAAGGGTGTATTTAAAAAAATATCCACGATTTCTTTTGCCAGGTCAACTGAAATAAATCTTGCCGGCAGGGCGCAAATATTGGCATCATTATGCCTCCTTGCCAATTCTGCTATTTCAGTGTTCCAGCATAATGCCGACCTTATCTTTGCGTGTTTGTTTGCAGTCATGTTTATCCCGTTGCCACTTCCGCAAAGTGATATTCCATAGTTATATTCATCATTTGAGACAGCCCCGGCAAGAATATGGCCGTAATCAGGATAATCAGTGCTTTCATCTGTATATGTTCCGAAATCTTTTACTGTCAACCCTTGCCCTTTAAGGTATTCAACTATTTTAACCTTTAAATTATACCCGGCATGATCACTTGCTATAGCTACTTTCTTCTTCATTATTTATATTTCAGATTTTAGCAAATATAAAATAAAAATAAAGAATAAATAACTGCAACCCAGGATATGCGATTTCAACATTTAATTTGTTCAAATGTTGTTAGTTTAATGAAAGATAATTTTTATAATAAAACTTGACTTTTATAAATATGATATATATATAAAAAGTTTTATTAATTTAAAATTTATTTTCCAGTTATTCTTATCTAAAATTCAACAATATCTTAACAGGATATCTTTAATGAATTTCTAATTATTTTTACATATACTTATTAATTAACACTCTGTTAAAAAATGCATATACATTTGTATATCAAAAACTAAAAAAATTAAAATATGTTAACATTCTTTTAGTTAAATATTGATAACTATAAAAGCAAAAATTACATGAAAATTTTATAAACAAAACTAACCGAATATTATTATAAATTATATAATAAATTATAAGAATAAATATATATATGAATGTTAAAAAATCAGATATAGAAAAATACGGTTATATTAATATAAAGACCGGTAAAGGGCTGGACTTAAAAGAGGAAATTAACAAAATGAAAAAGGAGAAGAATGCCGTATTATTAGCTCATTATTATCAGACAGGAGATATTCAGGATATAGCTGATTTTGTTGGCGACAGTCTTGATTTATCAAGAAAGGCTGCAAGTACTGATGCTGATATTATTGTATTTTCAGGGGTTCACTTCATGGCAGAAACAGCAAAAATCTTATCTCCTCAAAAAAAAGTTATTATTCCTGATTTAAATGCCGGATGCTCGCTTGCTGAATCATGTCCCCCTTCTGAATTTAAAAAATTCCTGAAAAAATATCCGGGACATACAGTTGTTAGCTATGTAAATACTACAGCTGAAATAAAGGCATTAACAGATATATTGTGTACATCGACAAATGCCCTGGCAATAGTAAATTCACTTCCCGAAGATGAAAAGATAATATTTGCTCCTGACAGAAATTTAGGCAACTATATAAACAGCCTGTCAGGAAGGAAGATGAAAGTGTGGAACGGAGCATGCCATGTGCATGAGCAATTCTCGCTGGAAAAAATCCTTGAACTGAAAAATGATAATCCTGATGCCAAAATTATTGCTCACCCTGAATGTGAAAAGCCTGTACTTATAACAGCAGACCATATAGGATCAACATCTTCATTATTAAAATTTACCATAACTGATAAGAGTAAAAAATATATTGTCGCAACCGAATCGGGAATAATTCATCAAATGAAAAAGGCAAGTCCGGAAAAGACATTTATACCGGCTCCGCCAAAAGATTCAACCTGCGGGTGTAATGACTGTAATTTTATGAAATTGAATACACTTGAAAAAATATATACGTGCATGAAATATGAACTGCCGGAAATAAAAATTAAGGAAAGTATCAGGAAAAGGGCAGAAAAACCTATATTAAAGATGCTTGAAATATCAGATATGTTAGGAATATGAGAATATTAAGGAATATAATATTTGTTGTTATTGTTCATTTAACTGCTGTATTAAATGCCCAGCAGGATATAATTGAAAACGGGTATAATGTACTGTATTATAAAAACGGCAAGGTTTCCAGTGAAGGAATGATGAAAAATGGTAAACCTGACGGATACTGGAAGACATATTATATGACAGGCGTTTTAAAATCGGAAGGTAACAGGGTCAATTATATCCTTGACAGTATATGGGTTTTTTATAATAATGCCGGGGATACGGTTAAGAGAATAAATTATATATTGGGTAAAAAGTCAGGTTACTTATATACATATAATACTGACAGAAAAGCAGATATGGAATATATTGGAAATATTATCGCCAAAGAGCTTTATATAAATGATAAAAAGGAAGGGACATCATATTATTACTATAAAAACGGTAAACTTAAAAGCACTGTTGAATATACGGATAACCAAAAGGATGGAATAACAAGGGAGTACGATGAAAAAGGCAGGCTTATTACTATTTTAAGGTATAATAAGGGCACTATCATCGAAAGGGAGAAGATTAACAGGGTAGATGAAAACAGGCTAAAGCAAGGGACATGGAGAGAATTCTATGGTAATAATATACCAAAAAAGGAAGCCAGCTACAAGGATGATAAACTGGATGGATTATACAAAGAATATGATGAAAACGGCCAAATAACATTACTTTTAAGATATAAAGACGGAGCTATTGTGGAAGATGATAATATTCAGGATGAAAGTGTTGAAATAAAAGATGAATATGATGACAATAACAGAATAATATATAGCGGTGCATATAAAAGAGACAAACCGATAGGGATTCACAGGAAATATGATATCAATGGAGACGTAATTAATTCATACATTTACAATGATAACGGGGTAAAAATATCTGAAGGTATTGTTGACGAGGAAGGGATGAAAAAGGGCCCATGGAAAGATTTTTATGATACAGGGGAAATAAAATCAACAGGCAATTATAAGAACGGCGTTAAGGAAGGTAAATGGACATACTTTTTTAAAGACGGGAAAATAGAACAGACAGGTGAATATAAAAACGGGAAACTTAACGGAGAATGGACGTGGTATTTTAATGACGGAACCGTGGAAAGGGAAGAAGAATATTATAACGGCAAGGAAGAAGGGCAATTTGTAGAATATAACGAAGCAGGAGAAATATTAACAAAAGGAGAATATTTTGACGGGGAAAAGGAAGGGGAATGGTTTTATAAAGTAGGAGATCATATTGAAAAAGGTTCTTATGTAGTAGGCTTAAGGGATGGAAAATGGAAATATTTTTATGAAAATGAAGAGCTGAAATATGAGGGTAACTATATCCAGGGCAATCCTGACGGTAAACACAAATATTTTTATGATAATAATATGCTAAAAGAGGAACAGTTTTATGTTATGGGGATTAAGGAAAGAAACTGGAAAAAATTTGATGAATACGGAAATCTCTTAATAACCATAACTTATAAAAACAACAGGGAAATAAGAATTAATGGAGTGAAAGTTGATCTGCAGGAAGATAATGTTAAAATAATTAAATAGAACAAATATTTATGGATGACAGTTTTAATATCAGGGATTATGATCTTAATGAAGTTGAAAAGGAATATGATAAAAAATTAAGACCTCATGAATTTGAGGAGTTCAAAGGCCAGGAGAAGATAATAGAAAACCTTAAGGTATTTGTTGAAGCTGCCAAATTAAGAAACGAAGCCCTTGATCATGTATTGCTTTCAGGCCCGCCCGGACTGGGGAAAACCACACTTGCCAATATTATTGCATATGAACTTGATTCAAACATCAAAACAAGCTCAGGGCCGGTACTGGAAAAAGCAGGAGACCTTGCCGGTATTTTAACTAATCTCGAAGAAAATGATGTATTATTCATAGATGAGATACACAGGTTAAATTCTGCAATAGAGGAATATTTATATTCTGCAATGGAAGATTATAAAATTGATCTTGTAATAGACAAAGGGCCCAGTGCCAGATCAATACAACTTACGCTTAATCCGTTTACCTTAATCGGAGCTACAACAAGGGCAGGATTATTAACCAGCCCGTTGAGAGCAAGATTTGGAATAAATTCCCACCTTGAATATTATAATGCCGATATTATCTATTTAATAATAAAACGATCGGCA
>CAZFHF010000302.1:0-2885 GCA_964518655.1 uncultured Bacteroidales bacterium
ATTTCAGGGGATTAAAGAAGAATATGATAAACGTTGCCGGAAATAATATATACCCCAGGGAGTTGGAACGGTTGCTAAAGCTTCACGAAAACGTCGAATCAATAGAAATATTCAGCAAAGACTCCAATATTCATGGCAATATTATGGGGGCTAAAATAAAGCTAAGAAAGTATAGTGAAAAATCTCAGAAATCCTTTAAGGAATGGTGCATTAAAAATATAACAAACACAAAATTACCCAGGATATGGGAATTTCTGGACTAACAAACAGAATAAAATATTTCAGGCAATAATGAAAATAGCTCTTATTTCTCCAAAATCTAATTTTTTAGGGCACAATAAAGAATTACAAAAATTTTGGAATGAATCCGGCTATATATCAACATACCGTAAAGAATGGTCAGGATGCACGGCATCCCTTGCCTTGATCGCAGCATTAACACCTGCCATGCACAATATTGAAATTTTCGATGAAAATGTCGATTCCATAAATTTCAGTGATGCATATGCTCTTGTCGGAATAAGTTGCATGACTCAACAGGCCATGCGTGCATATCAGATAGCTGATAAATTCAGGAAAATGAAAATACCTGTGGTTCTGGGAGGTATACATCCCAGCACTATGCCTGAGGAGGCTATACAACATGCCGATAGTGTTGTAATTGGTGAAGTGGAGTATCTATGGAAAGAACTTCTTACAGATTTAAATAATCATCAATTAAAAAAATTTTACAGACCCCTCAATCCTGTGAATCTCTCAGACAGCCCACTGCCAAGATATGATCTTCTGAAAGACAGGAATTACGTAATATACTGGGTTCAGACATCGCGTGGATGTCCCCATGATTGTATTTTTTGTGCGGCTTCAAAAATCTACGGATATAAATACAGAAATAAACCTGTCAGTCATGTAATTGAAGAAATCCAATTTATAAAGGAACTTTATCCACTGGCACGAATAAGCTTTGCCGATGATAATATGTTTGTTAACAGAAAATACTCAAAAAAATTATTGAAGGAGCTTATACCTTTAAACATACGCTATATGGCTCAGTCCGACATTTCTATAGCCGAAGACGACGAGCTGCTGGCAATGATTAAAGAAAGCGGGTGCACTTTTTTGTTTGTCGGGTTTGAAAGCCTGTCAGTTGAATCAATGAAAGAAGTAGATAAAAACCATTGGAAAGGAAGATACCTGAACTATTACAAAGAATATATTCATAAAATCCAGTCTTTTGGCATAGGTGTTATGGGGGCATTCATTCTTGGCTTTGAAAAAGACGACAATCGGGTGTTTGAGCGGCTAATAAATTTCATTAAAAGTAATTGTCTATATAATGCACAGGCTTCAATATTAACTCCTTTCCCGGGGACAGAGATCAGGAAAAAACTAATAACAGAAAATCGCATCTTACCTGCCGGATGGGATAATTATACCGGATGTGACGTGAACTTTATCCATAAAAATCTTACAAAAGAACAACTGGAAAAAGGGCTGGTTCATGTTTATAAAAGCATTAACACAAAAAACTATTATGAAAAGAAAATGAAGTATTTTAAAGAAGTGCACAAAAACCTGCTCTTAAAAAATATTTATTAAATATTATACAACCTAAATTTTTTGTAACAGCTGTTTCCTGTTACGCCATAATACTACGATAATTATTATTCCCAGGAGAAAAAGTGCCAATGAAATAAACCCGTATACGAGGCTCTCCGTTAAATCAGAAGTAAATAAGCCCTGAAGAATACCGAAAGTTGTATCCAGTAGCGCAAGGAATATTAATGAACTTCCTGCTAACAGACTAAAAAGAAATCCATAATGCTTATTATTTAAAATACCTATGCTCCCAATAATTAAGCATGGTGTCAGATATCCCAGGTCAGGGACTGGAAATGCACGCTCGTGTGCAAGAAATATTTCTGAATTTTCTGTATTGTTATTCTCAAACATGAAAAATAAAATCCAGAATATTATTATTCCCATGGCAAAGATTATTTGAAAATACGCCAATAGTATAATGCTCTTTTTCATAATAACATAAATTAATTGTTAGTATTAAATGCCAATTGTTTTCATCATAATATATTCATATAACTTATATGGCAATATTTTTTTTAAAAACACTCCAAATTTCTCAGAGAACAAGCCTGTTTTATATCTCAACTTTGGGGAGGTCTTACTTTTTATTATTCTGTCTATAAGACGAGGTATTATTATAAGATCAGGAGCTTTGGCTTCATATCTGAACGTCATATCCAATGCATTTTCAAGTCGTCTCTTATAGGTTGTTTTAGCCAGTGAATCTTTCGTTCTCACACTACTACTCGATAAATTAGTACGAAAGGTTCCCGGTTCGATTAATACAACTTTAATTCCGAATGGTTTAACTTCCATGCGGATAGCTTCTGACAGACCTTCCAATGCAAACTTGCTTGCGCTGTAAAAACCAAGGAAAGGATATGCTGATAATCCTGCGAGGGAACTTATCATTATTAAATAACCTGAGGCCTGATTGCGCATAACTGGTATCACTTCTTTGCATACCCTGTGTATGCCGAAGAAATTTGTTTCAAACTGTCTCTTTGCTTCTTCCACTGTTGTATCTTCAAAAGCCCCAATCATTCCGGTTCCAGCGCAATTAATAACAGCATCAATTCGTCCTTCATTTTTTAATACCCGCATAATACCTTCTTTAACAGACTGGGCATCATTTACATCCATTGTAACCGGATGAAATTTATAGGAGTCATAATTTTTTATACTTCTGCTGATGCCATAAACACACCAGTTATTATCAGAAAAGTATTCTGAGCAGGCTTTGCCTATACCTGATGAAGCACCAGTAACCAACATAACTTTCTTTTCCATGATAATAATCATAA
>CAZFHF010000302.1:2895-4301 GCA_964518655.1 uncultured Bacteroidales bacterium
ATATTATAAATCAATTCTGTAGTAAGTAAAATATAAAATATCCTCTTTTAATATTATCCTGAAATATCTGATAAGTGATCTAAATCACCGTTTATTTTGCTTTACTAAAACAATAATTAAGTAATTTTAATTATCTAAAATCTAATAACTGGAAATGATAAGATTTATCACCATTTCGTTATTTGTAAATTTCAATTTAATATGCTCCGCTATAGATACAATATATATAAGGGAAATAAATAATAATATTAACATTTCTGACAAAATATATATCTACGAAGACGAAAAAAGAAATCTACCCATTAGTTACATTAGAACTCTTGATGTTAACAATAAATTTATTAAAAATAAGAAAAAGAAATTAAATTTTGGAATTACCCACTCAGGATACTGGATTAGCTTTACAATTAAAAATATTTCTGATACAACACTTGTAAATATTTTTAATTTATCTAACCCCGACCTTAATGAAGTTGACTTTTACTGTTATGCTGATAACCGACTAATAAAAAAAGTGGAAACAGGGGAACTAAGGGGAAGGAAATCAAGAGATATTTCAAACAGAAATTATTTATTCAAGACAATAATTGAACCTGGCGATGTCCAGTCTTTCTATATTTATACTTACAATGGAGGTGAAGCAATTTTTATCCCATTTACTTCCCAGAAAGAGACTTTTTTTTACAGTTATGATAGCAGATCCTTATTTGTTATTGGCCTAGGTTATGGCTTGCTGCTTTTCATTTTTATTTTTAATTTGTATCTGTACAAATCAACATCTGATAAGACAAATCTTTACTATTCCCTCTATGTTTTATTTGCATGCCTGTTTACTTTTACATTGGACGGATTCCTTTATATGATCGACAGTATTTGGGTATTGAAGGTGTTTTCAATAATCAAATGGGTGTTCCCTAGTTTAGGAATTTATTATCTTCTGACCTTCTCACAGTTATTTTTAAAAACATCTGAAAAGTTTCCCAGGTTAAACAAGGTATTTAATATACTCAAAATAACCGCTATAATATGTCTTATACTATTGTTTATACCACTATATCCGGTTAATATTGTGCCTGAAATTGTTTTGGATGTAATGCTTGCTGTAACATTTATCATAAATATTCTGGCTTCCATAATTTCATATAATAAAGATTACCTCCCCTCCAAGTTCTTTCTGAGTGCATTTTTATTTATGGCACTGGCAGCTTTTATTTACCTCTTAAGAGACATCAGTGTTCTGAAAGAAAATCTCATAACAGATAATTCAATAAGATTTGGTTTGCTGCTGGAAACAATATTATTAACCATAGCCGTACTGGAACGATTCAGAGCACAACAGGAAAATGCAAAGAAGACTATACAGGACAGCTATGAAAAAATTCAGAATCAAAAAAATCAGCTACTGG
>CAZFHF010000303.1:0-4289 GCA_964518655.1 uncultured Bacteroidales bacterium
GTAGTTTTTTCTAATCCTTTCATCATTCCTTACTTTCTTATTGTTTTCGTCTTTTAATGCTGAGGCATGAATATCAACAATAATAACTTCCCCGTTTTTACGAATCATTTGATACTCGCCGGAACATACCTTTGTATTTTTAAAAACTTCATTTATAAATTTCTCTGCTTTTTTAAGCGAATCCGGCTGAAAAAGATTTGTTACAGGCCGGTCAATAACTTCATCCTTGCTATAGCCCAATAAATGCTGTATTCTATTATTACAATTAACCACATTGCCATCGGGACCGACATTTATTATTAAACTTGCCGCCCCTTCAAAAATATTACGGTATCTTTCATGGCTTTCTTTAAGTTTTCTATTGATTCGTTTTATCTCAATTGCATTTTTTATTGTACGTATAAGTAAATTCGAATTAATCTGGTCTTTTATCAAATAATTTTGAGCGCCTTTGCGGACCGCCTCAATCCCCAGTTCTTCATCATCGTTTCCTGTGACTATAACAATGGGGCTTATAGGATTTGCACTTATGATCTCATTAAAAGTATAGATACCCTGGCTGTCGGGTAATCCCAGATCAACAAGCACTACGTCAAATTTTTTATCGGCAAGAGTCGCCAGGCTGTCGTCCAGGGTTGTTGCAAAGTGTGCTACAAAATTTACCCTGGTATCTGACTTAAGGTACTCTTCAATCAACCTCGCATCCCCTAAATTATCCTCGATAACAAGTATATGAATAATATCCATGATTCAAAATACTTTTAGTCATTTGGTAATTTTACTGCATCAGTCAGTTCCCGTTCTCTCGACAGCAGAACCTCTTCCACCCGCTTGCGTTCTGTGATTTCTGACTGCTCTTTTGGATAAAGGTCTGGTAAAGAACGCCTTTCCAGTTGTTCTTTGGACATCTTCATTACATCAGTAAAAGCTTTATTAATCCTTATAAACCTGTTTTCTTTATCTTTATAAAAGACCCACGCCGGTATGGAATCCAGACGAACAGGTTCAGGTGATAAAACCAGGTTGAGCATGATCATTATTGAGAAAAATACGGCAGAAGGAATAAGATATTTGGCGGGCAATCCCCAATAGACAATAAACAGGGGAAGAAACCAGAAAATAAAACCTATTGGAATGAAAAAGTTTAATATAAATATTAACGCTGAAGTTATAATTACTAAAGCAAATACAACAGTTCTTCTATTAATGTATGTTTTCATCATCAAAGCCAGCTACAAAAATTTATAAGCCTGTAACGCTTTCTATTAAAGTTATAACAAATAAAAACTAAAATCCAGTTTTTGCTGATATTTTTTGTTAATATTTCTATTTGCAGGGAACCGGCTTCACTGGAACGAAAGAAAAATATTTTGATAAATAAGCGGGACCGGCGTTTTTATATTTTATTTCACCCGGAACGATTGCTTAAGCCTTATATCCTCTGATGAGCTGCCGACCTGTATTTCAAACTCTCCCGGCTCGACAATAAACTCATTCGACTCAATGTCATAGAATGATAATTCCGGTGCAGGAACATTAAATGTCAACGTCTTACTTTCCTGAGGTTCAAGTGTGATGCGCTTGAACCTGTATAATTTCCGTACCGGCACTTTTACCGATGCTTCAATATCGCGGGCATAAACCTGGACAATCTCATCACCCTTGTATTTGCCTGTATTTTTTACAGTGACCCGGATTTCAATCTCACCGTCACCGCTAATTTTGTCCGCACTTAATTCTAACCGGCTGTATTCAAATGTTGTATAGGACAGCCCATGCCCAAACGGATATAAAACAGGCTTGTCAAAATACATATATGTCCTGATGCTATTAATGATATCATAATCAGCAAATGGCGGCAGTTGGTTGTCTGACGCGTAAAATGTCTCCGGCAGTTTACCTCCGGGATTAACATCGCCAAACAAAACATCAGCTATTGCTGTTCCGCCTGCCTGTCCGGCATACCATGCCTCAACAATTGCCTTTGCATCGTTTTCCGTACCTTCCATAGCAACAGGACCGCCGTTAATAAGGACAATGACAATATTGGGATTTACCGATGCTACCTCCCTGATAATATCCTGCTGTACTTCCGGCAATGTGATATCCATCCTGTCATTTTCTTCTGAAGAAATTCCCGTGTTTGTTCCCAGGATAAGGATAACAACATCCCTTTCCTTTGCCAGTTCTATGGCCTTGTCAAAATCTTTCATTCCGATGTCCCATGTAAGTCTTGCTGCAGCACCCATGCCATTGTCAAAATGTTCAAATACTATATCATATTCCTTCCCTGCTTTGAGCTCAATTTTTACGCTAATAGGCTTTTCGCCATGCTCAGTCCAGTCGTCAATCAGCAGTTCACCATTTACATATAACCTTGCTCCGTCGTCAGTCCTTGTCCCTATGGCATAAGTCCGTGTTTCCGGGGGTATTATTTTACCTGTCCACCTCACAGAGAATTGATCTTCCGGTACTCCGGGTGCCGGCTCTCTTCCCCAGCCAAAATCTACTATCGTGTCAATCCTTGTCAGTAAAGGTTCTCCTTCAAGCTTCATATTACCGAAATATTCACCGGTCATTCCTTTTATGCCTGTCCCTTTAATCTCTGCAAAATATTTGTTCTCAATTGGCTTCATAAATCCTCCGCCGGTCTCACACCCCAGTGTATAATCTACTTTAATATCAAGTCCTGATACTTTGTTTCTTATACCGTCCAGTGCACTGATACAAATATTTGGCCACCCGCTGTATATTCCCAGCTGGCACTCATCGGCATTCGGACCGATAACAGCTATTGACTTTATTTTATTCTTATCCAGCGGTAATATACCGTCGTTTTTGAGGAGTACAATTGCTTTTTGTGCCGCTTCAAGTGCCAGGTCACGATGCTCCCGGCAGTCAAGTTTTCCCTGAGGTATTGATCTATAAGGGACAATTTCAGGAGGATCAAACTCACCAAGGCGAAAGCGGGCGGAAAGGACACGTGAGACTGCCCTGTCAATGTCTTTTTCTTCAATTAGTCCATGGTCCATTGCTTCCTTCAGGTAATAACGGTAATAGTCACCGCAATTCAGGTCGCATCCGGCAAGAATACCACGTGCTGCCGCCTCAGCGCCTGTTTCAAAAAAATGATGCCCTGCTACCATATCATTAATAGCGCCGCAGTCAGATACAACATATCCATCAAATCCCCATTTACGCCTAAGGACATCCGTAAGTAAAAAATAATTGCCACAGCACGGCTCATGGTTTAATTCATTATAGGCGCACATAACTGAAAAAGCCTTGCCTTCAACAACTGCCTGTTTAAAGGCCGGCATATGGTATTCCCATAAACAGCGCATACTCACATCAGACGAGCCTGAGTGGCGTCGTATTTCTTCATTATTGGCAATATAATGTTTCGGGGTTGATATAGTTTTCAGATAATAGGGATGGTCGCCCTGCATGCCCTTGACAAAGGCAACACCCATGCGTGAAAGAAGATAGGGGTCCTCGCTGTATGATTCTTCATTACGTCCCCAGCGCGGATCACGCGCTATGTTAACATCCGGGCTCCAGTATGAAAGCCCTTTCCCTTCAGTTTTATTTTTCACCCTTGCCTCATCTGAGATGGCTGTTGCCACACGGTAAACAAGATCAGGGTCCCATGTTGAACCCAAAGCTACCGACTGGGGGAAAGAGGTTGTTCCTATGTCAATAACACCATGCAAGGCCTCACTCCAGTAATTGTATTTGGGAATGCCAAGACGGGGAATTGAATCCGAACGGTTTACCAGCTGCCGTATTTTTTCGTCAATCGTCATGAGATTAACCATATCAGCCAGCCTCTGTTTATAGGAGTTCCTGCTATAGACATTAATGATGACCGCATCGCTTGCTTCAGTATTGCCTGAATCCCATGCAGTAAGTTCCAGCAGGTAATAACCTTGACGTGGAAAAGTCACCTTTGTGGCAGGATCCGATGCTTTGTGAAAACTTACCCGGGGATTTGAGGGGCATGACCACTGAATATTGACATCCCCGGGGAAAACAGTCCCCTCAAGCTGAATTGTTTGCGTTTCTTCCCAGTCAACAAACCGGCTATTTCCGGCATCAACTTTGATTTCTGAAGTCTGGGATAAGACGAACAAAGTGTTAAATATAAAAAGTGACAGGATAAAGGTTAAAAATTTAATGTGCCTGCGGTTAATTATAATTTTCATTTCTAAAATTTTTATTGTTATTTACTTTCTCCGGATTATCGATAAATTTTACAATTTAATACAAAATAAATTAAAATATCAAAT
>CAZFHF010000304.1:0-1171 GCA_964518655.1 uncultured Bacteroidales bacterium
ATTATTGACAACGGTAAAGCCGGGAACAGTTATCTGAAAAGGAAATTGTCGGACCTGGGATGTGATACTGCTGTTTGTGAACCTGCAGGTGAAAAGGCTGTGAAATATGCAAAGGATTACAAGCCTGATATATCGATTATTAACATCAGCCCTCCAGTGAATTTCAATAAGCTGGATGATGTGGAGAAGATTTCATCATCGCTAAATATTCCTTCAATTATACTTCTGGAAAAGGATGATAAGGAGCTTGACAAGAGGATAAAAGCAAACGACTTATACACTGTGCTGAAGAAACCTGTAAGCGACAAAGAGCTGGAGATAAACATTTGTGTCGCGGTTTCAAAACACGGATACCTCAAAACACTGAGGGAAAAGGAAGACAAACTGGTTAAACTTAATAAAAAGCTAAACAAGGAGGTTAAGAGCAGGGATTTTTACGAAAAACAGATATTACGGTCAAAAAAGATATACTATTCATCCTTCAATGCCCTTAAGGAGAGTATCTTTGTTATTGACCGCGACCTCAACATAATCCTTGAAAATAAAGCGTTAAAGGAATTTAACCGCAGGGTGGGTATCAATGAACCTACACTCGGGAATTCAGTGGATATATTTTCAAATAACCTTAAGGGATTTAATTTAAGTGATTATGTCCTGGTGCTAAGAACCGGAGAGGAAATTTACGATGAGGAGGTTCAGTTAAATGAGGATACTATCGTTGAGATTAGAAAAAGCCCTGTGCTGGATGAAAATGAAATAGTGTCACGTGTCATTACTTCAATAAAAGATATTACTGCAAATAAAAATACGGAGCATAAGCTAATAAGGAGTGAAAAGAAGTTCCGGGATCTTATGGAGCTGCTGCCTGAAATGATTTTTGAAACAGATCTTAATGGTGATACGGTATATGCTAACCAGTTTGCCATAGAGAGGCTGGATTATACATATGAAGATATCAGCAAAGGATTGAATATATTTGACATCTTTGCTGCCGGGGAGAAAGACAGGGCAAAGAAACATTTTAAAGAATGTCTGGCAGACAGGCAGTCAGGACCTGAAGAATACTATATCCTGACATATAATAACGAGAAGTTTCCTGTTATACTTCATACTAATCCGATAATTGAAAACAACCGGGCTATTGGAGTAAGGGGGGTGATGATAGTTTTTA
>CAZFHF010000304.1:1181-4288 GCA_964518655.1 uncultured Bacteroidales bacterium
TATTACCGACAGGAAGAAGGCGGAGGAAGAATTAAAACAAAGCCTTCAGACTACCAAAGCTATTGTGAATTCGATCCCTGATTTATTATTGCATTTAAGCAGAGATGGAGTGCTGTTGAATTATAAGGGGACAAGGGAAGAGCAGTTGCCAATGCCTGCTGATAAAATTCTTAATAAGAATATTAAAGAAGTTATTCCCGGAGGATTCACTGAACTTGTTATGGAATCAATAGAAAGCTGTATAAGCAAAGGAGAATATGTTATTGAGTATCAGATGCGGATAAATGATGTGTTAAAGGATTTTGAAGGAAGGTTCGAAAAAATAAATGATAACGAGGTTGTTGCCCTGATCAGAGATATGTCAGAAAGGAAATCTTACGAAAAGGAAATGAAAGAGGCAAGAGAGAAGGCTGTGGAAGCAAACAAGGCAAAAAGCGAATTCCTCGCTAACATGTCGCACGAGATACGCACACCGATGAATGCTATTTTAGGACTCACTGAATCCTTGCTTACTCAGATTAATACTCCTGCACACCGCGGCCATCTCAAAACTATCCACTCCAGCGGAGAGATACTTCTGTCACTTATAAATGATATTCTTGATCTCTCAAAGATCGAAGCCAATAAGCTTGAGATGCATTTTGAGCCGGCTGAAATAAGATCAATAATCCAGGAGATCAAGCAGATATTTGTTCAGAAGACAAATGAGAAAGGACTGGCAATTGAAGTGGAGGTTGATAAAAATATCCCGCATATGCTTATTCTTGATGAAGTAAGGTTGCGCCAGATACTGCTTAACCTGGTTGGTAATGCTATAAAATTCACAAATGAAGGGTATATTAAAATAATTGTGCTGGGAGATTTAAGTAAGGACAGTAAAATTATTGACCTGCAGATATCCATCGAGGATACAGGAATAGGCATACCTGCTGATCAGCAAAAAGCAATCTTTGATGCATTTAAACAGCAAAAAGGACAGAGTACAAGAAAATACGGAGGCACCGGATTAGGACTTACCATATGCAAAAGGCTTGCTGAAAAGATGAGAGGAAGGATAGAACTAACGAGCACACAGGATAAAGGTTCGGTTTTTAAAGTTATCCTTCCTAAAACAAAAGTCTCTGATGAAGGGTCACTAAAAATACCTGAAACAGAGCAGGAACTTCTTAGTGTTGATTTTTATGAATCATCAGTGATGATCGTTGATGATATAAAAAGCAATATAGAAACCGTAAAAAGTCTTATTAGCGGTGATGTCAATTTCATTGAAGCCCTCACCGGGAAGGAAGCAGTAGAGAAATTACAAAACTGCGATCCTGATGCTATTATTATGGATATGCGTATGCCGGAAATGGATGGACTGCAGACAGCAAAATACATACGTAACGTCCTTAAGAAAAAGAATATTCCTATAATAGCATTTACCGCCTCTGTGCTGGGCTTTGATAATAAAGTATCAAGAAAATATTTTTCAGGATTCCTCCCTAAACCTGTGAAAAAATCACAGATAACAGCTGAATTGAAGAAATATTTGAAATATAGAGAGCTATATGAATCAGGCATAACGGAGCATGAAGATCTATCCTTTTCCATAGAGAATATGGATAAACCGGAGCTGGATAAATTAATTACAGCCATTGATGCAAATTATCTTCCGAAGTGGGAAGAAATAAAAGATGACATGCTTATTTTCGAGATTGAGGAATTTGCAGAAGGGATAGATGAACTGGCCCGCCAATATGATGTTCAGTACCTGTCAGACTATGCAGGCAGGTTAAATGAGAGCATACAGTCATTCGATATTGATAAAATCAAACTAACAGTTAATGAATTTTTTAATATTGTTGAAAATATAAAATCCAGCATTGTCAAATCAAATTCATAAAAAAACTATATGGAGCAGGATACAAGAAGCATATCATCTACTATTCTCATTGTTGACGATAATAAAAAAAATCTGCAGGTTCTGGGAAATATTCTTCACGGAGAAGGATATAAGATTGCAGTCGCACAGGACGGATATCAGGCAATAAAACTTGCCGAAAAGATCAAGCCGGAACTGATACTTATGGATGTGATGATGCCGGGTATTGACGGATTTGAAGCATGTTTGAATCTGAAATCAAAAAAGGAGCTTAAAGATATACCGGTAGTATTCCTCACAGCTAAGAGCGAAACTACTGACATTATTGAAGGATTCAGGAATGGAGGAGTCGATTATATCACCAAACCTTTTAAAAAGGAAGAACTGCTGGCGAGGGTTAAAACACATATGGATCTTGAGAACGCCAGAAAAATCCTGAAAATAAGGGCAGATGAGCTGAAAGCAGCTAATGCCGGCAAAGACAGGCTTTTTTCAATCATTGCCCACGATTTAAGACATCCTCTGGCAAATTTGAAATCACTCCTGGAACTACTGTTATTTGACTATGACAGACTTACAAAAGAAAATATTATAAGGTGCTTTAAAGAAATAAAGGACTCAACTGACGAAACGTATAACTTACTCCAGAATCTGCTGCAATGGTCGCAAAATGAAATGGGGAACCTTAGTTATAAACCCGTGCCATTTATATTATCCGATTCGGTAAATTCTTCAATTAAGCTTTTTAAACAAAGTTCGGAAAAGAAGAATATCACAATTGATTATGACCCGGAGAATAATTTAAAGGTGTTCGCAGATAAAGATATGATTGAGACTATACTGAGGAACCTGATAAATAATGCCATAAAATTCTCTTTTGAGAATAGCTCAGTAATTATTACCGAACAAATGGCTGATGGTAAAGCAGAATTAAAAATCCAGGATTTTGGGACAGGCATATCTGAGAATAATAAAAAAGAACTGCTTGATAAAAGCAAGGTAGTTACTACCAGAGGGACAAAAAACGAGAAGGGCACAGGCGTAGGATTGAACTTATGCTACGAATTCGCAGAAAAAAATAGTGGCAGGCTGTGGTTTGAAAGCAAGGAAGGCAAAGGAAGCACTTTTTATTTTACCCTGCCATTAAAAAAATGAAAAAGGAATAAAAAAGGGACAGCGCCCTCAGCGAGGGCGCTGTCCCTTCTATGTTGTAAAACAAATTTTAGGACATATTTTTTATTAA
>CAZFHF010000305.1:0-2431 GCA_964518655.1 uncultured Bacteroidales bacterium
TGAATTAATGTATTGCTATATAGACATAATTATATACTGAAGCAAGAATTAATATATACTAAAACAACTTATTCTTTTAATTAATAGATGAAAATAATATAATCAAAGTTGCGTATAAATACTTGCTTTATTAAACGTTTATTTTAAGGACAACCTGTTTCAATAGTAACACATGATGTGAGAATAATCAAATTGATTATATAATATTTAATGAAATGGGGATCCCTTGCGCCATTAGACAGGGTTATATGGATATCAACCAATTTTTAAAAGAAGACAATAATATTCAGCCAATTAAATTGGTTTATTACGTTGATTTAAAGACATTTTCAAGTTTATATCAACATGCTAAAGATAATATGTATTCCTGAATGTGGGACCCAAAACACATTAAAATATAATGTAAAGTAATGTATTTTCCCCAATAATGTGAGAATGTTAATGTTAAAATAACTAAAAGTAACTTTGATTGACTACTAAAAAAGGAACAAAACTGGATGAGTTTTTTCCATATCCCGTAATTCTACTTGCACTTCTCAAATTTTCGAAGCTGCTTATTAAAGTCTCTCCATACATCCCTGAATTTTCTAAGGCCCCTTATTTGATGACTAAGATTTTTTGTCCAAGCTTTATCTAAGATTTGCTCCTTTTCAGTCACCTTTTGAACAAACTCTGCCGGATTATAGCCCTTATGTTCAGCTTTATGTTGAAATTCATATAATACATCCTGCAATTCGATCCCCCTTGTGTTTGTTAAGTACTCAAAATCATACAAATCCCTTGGGATGGTCCTTCCCATCAAAGCGGCCATTTTTTCAATAACAATTTCTTTCAGGCTATAACTCTGAATAATGATTTCACCTTCTTCAATAAGATCTGAATACCGATTTAGCATCTTTCTTTGCTCAACATTAAACTCAAGTTTTTCTCCCCTGGAAATATCCGTTTTTATATGATCGCCCCTTCCCCCTAATGGGCCGACATACTCAACAAAGAATTTAATACTATCTGATTCATGAATTTCTTTTGAATTCTCTGGTATTGAAAGATCAATATTTGCGGCTTCCTTTATTTCAGCAAATACTTCATCAAATGCATTGTATATTTCACTATCCGATATGGTTTGTTCCATTGCCGGTTTAAGAGTGAAATCTATATCTTCAGAGAATCGATAGTCCTCGACATGGACTTTCCTGATGCATGTTCCCCCCTTGAATATTAATGCATTTTTCAATGTATCATTGTTATAGATTCCCCATAACACCCATGATATGATATAATCCTTTTCAATTTGTTGCTGTCTTACACCTTCGGTATTGGCTAATTTGCTTATTTCCTGTGGTTTAATCACGTGAATATTGAATTTTTAATGGTTTCCGTATCGATGTTAATTTTCAGTCCAAATCTTGAATCTTTTCGTCCCTGGTCCGGACCTGTAGTGTCTAATAAAGAAAAACCGGACCCAATATTGTTTAACATCCCCTCATGATGTGCAGTCCAGTCAACACCAATCAAGTCGGCAAGGAACAAGTACCTTTTTATAGCTGCCCGAATTTCATTACGAGTAAGATAATCAAATAACTTTTGAAGGTTTATCTCCCCTTTTGTTTCATATAACGCTTTCCCAACCTCAACCACCCCCCCGCATAAATGTGGTCTTGTCATTGCATCAACAAGGGTCTTTTCAATGTCACTGACCATAACTTTCTCATGTTGATTTATCCATGTATTTTTGTATCCAAAAAATCTCGTTTTTATATGATACACAAACTGAAATTCAATACCCCGAATTTTTTTTGAGGAGGGTTTTACCTGGAGGTTAGATACAATAATTTCTTTCAAACTTGGTTGGGTTATTAGTCCATGAATCTGCATCGCCGAATAATAACCAATATAATAGTCCTTCCCCCTCATTAAATATTTTGCAACAAGATGCCAATCGGGAATGTATGTGTTTACATCCGCACTTGAAGGAACAATATGGTAAAGACCATGGTTTAATTTAATTAACATCCCTTTCTCCACCATGCCGGAAAGAACCTTTGATAGATAAATCTTATCCACATCAGGATATTCCGACACTACATCCTGATATGTAAAACAATCCTGGTCACTACCTGAAAATCTTTTTATAATGTCCCAACTAAATATATTTCTCATCTGGTAGACATTTATTATCCTATTATTGTATATTATCTAACAATACAAAGATAATAAATATCTAATATCAGACAAGTATTATCATATTATTGTATATTAATGGGTAATTTACGGATAATAAATGTCTAATTTGTCTAGTTAAGATATCTGTATATATTCAAAGTAAGCTGGACAAATTAATTACTCAAAAATCACAAATCCTATCAATATCTTTAACTAAAAAGTTCGAACTCTTGATACTCAAGTCCACAATTGATAACCAACCACTTAG
>CAZFHF010000305.1:2441-4275 GCA_964518655.1 uncultured Bacteroidales bacterium
TTTTCTGTTTCCGTAATCGTTGACGGATACTGTTAAGATTTCCAAAAATTGCAGTTAAATGTTAGGATTTAAGTGTATTTCTCTAATTTAATATGGTCCTATTTCCTGGGAAGAGATCAAACTTATCTACTTAAAAAATAAGTAAATAAAGCATTTTTGAATAACTGATAGCTTATTGCCTGTTTTAAAACTTTTTTATATATTTCATTAAGTTTGGATATAATATTTGTCCACGATTTTATTTTAGAAAAAATAATGGAAATAGCTCTTTTAATCCCGTGTTATAATGAGGCTCCAACAATTCAAAAAGTTATAACAAGCTTTCGTAAAGAAATACCTGATATCAAAATATATGTATACGACAATAACTCTACTGATGATACAGCTGAAAAGGCAAAGCAAGAAAATGCTATTGTAAGATATGAATACAGGCAGGGCAAGGCAAATGTTATAAGGAGTATGTTTCGCGATATTGATGCAGATATTTATATTATGGTAGATGGTGATGGTACATACTCTGCCCAAGAGGTTAAAAAGCTAATTATTCCTATAGAAGAAGGTTATTATATGGTAACAGGAGACAGGTTTACAATGGGTGGATTTACCGATGAGAATAAACGCCGTTTTCATCAGTTCGGAAATAATCTTGTTAGGTTTTTAATAAATAAAATCTTTAAGTCTAATATAAAAGATATTATGACAGGATATCGTGCTTTTAATAAAGATTTTGTTAAAAACTATCCAATATTATGCAAGGAATATGAACTTGAAACAGAAATGTCAATATTTGCTTTAAATAATAATATCCCGTTTAAAGAAGTTCCTGTCTCATACCATGAACGTCCAAAAGGCAGTATTTCAAAACTAAATACCTTAAGAGATGGCATGAAAGTAATTATTACAATATTTAACTTATTTCGACACTATAGACCTTTTCTTTTTTTTGGGATTATCTCACTAATTATATTTTTGTGCTCCTTATTGGTAGGTTTTCCTGTTATTATTGAATATATAAAGTATAAATATATTTATAAAGTTCCCTCTGCAATTCTGGCTTCAGGCCTGATGCTGATTTCATTTATCTCTTTTGCAATTGGTATTATCCTTGATACAATATCAATGATTGATAAAAAAAATTTTCAAGCTAATTTTAACAGGAAAAGCTCTTAAATAAGTTACCCTGAATTCATTCGTTTGCCTGTCTCCAGCCTAAACACGAAAACCAATAACAGGACAAGCATGCAGAACGCTTATGGATTACTTGTGTGTCTTTAAAGCAAATTGTACAAATCAATTATTCAATAATCACAAATTCTGTCAATATCTTTAGCCAGAAAGTTCGAACTCTTGCTACTCAGGTCCACAATAAAAGCTAATCATAACGTAAGGCATCAACCGGGTTTTTATTAGCTGCCTTAAGGGTATGGAAAAGCACAGTTAAAATCCCTATAAAAAGTGCAATTAATCCGGCTAGCACGAATATCCACCAGCTAAGAGGTATTCTATCGGAATAGCTTCTAATTGCCAGGTTCGAAATATAGTAAGCTATAGGGCAACTTATTACAAAAGCTATTCCAATACAAGCTAATATCTCTTTCAATAAAATTGCAGCAATTACTTTTGTATCTGCACCAATAGCTTTTCTAATACCTATTTCTTTGGTTCGTTTTAAAACTGTAAATAAGGAAAGCGCAAACAATCCTAAACAAGCCAGAAAAATAGCAATAATAGAGAAGGTTGCAAAAATATTTGAAGACACCTTCATATTATTGTAATAGTTTTCTTTATAATCTTTATAGGTATTAAAACCTATAAAACTGTCAGGTGAAAGTTT
>CAZFHF010000306.1:0-4253 GCA_964518655.1 uncultured Bacteroidales bacterium
TATTACTAATTTTGAAGGCGTTATTAGTGGAGAAATAATTAATGAAATAAGGGGTGAATTCGGATTTGGCTATGATCACATTTTTAAGCCTGATGGTTACGAACTGAAATTTGCGGAAATGACGCCTTAAGAGAAAAACAAAATTTCACACAGGGCTATTGCTGTAAGAAAGCTGGCGGATTATCTTAACAGTAAAAATAAATGATAATAGCAGTTTTAACATTCTGGATATAATAAAACATTTTATAGTAACGTATATATTATTAATGTTGAACTGAGTTTTACAATGAAGATATCTTATTTTATCATATATTTTTTTTGTTGCCTTTTTTTCCCGGGCAATACAATAGCACAAAGACCAAACGGAACATGGAGGGATTATTTGCCATATACACATGCATTTAGAGTTGCTGAAGTTGGCAGTAATATCTTTTGTGCCACTGACGGGGGAATGTTCTCATTTAACAAGGTTGATAATTATTGCTGCCAGAGATATTCCAAGGTTACGGGACTAAGCGATGTTGAGATTTGTGCTTTAACATATTCAGAGGAAAATAATACTCTGATAATCGCTTATCTGAATGGCAATATAGATTTGATAATGAACGATTCGGCGAAAAATATACCTGATATAAAAAGAGAAATAATTACCGGAGATAAAAAAACAAACAAAATATTTCTGATTAATAATATTGCATACCTGGCGACCGGTTTTGGAATTGTTGCAATTGACATTAACAGGAAAGAAATAAAAGACACCTATAAATTTGGTGAATCGGGAACTCAAATAAAGGTGAATGATATTACCTTTGACGGGGAATATCTTTATGCTGCTACTGCACATGGTATTTATAAAGCAGATATAAATAGTCCGAACCTGGTTGATTATAATTACTGGTCAAGGCTTACAAATGTGCCTATTGCTGACTTTGAATATAGGTTTATTGTTTACCATAATAATAGGCTCTTTGCCTGCTATAGAAATCCTCTGAAAACCTATGATGACGATATAATTATTCTGGAAAGCGGAAGCTGGGAATTATGGGACAAAGATTATGCAGGATATTGCACTTATTTTGGAACTCATAACGATTACTTAATAACTGTAACGGTGCCATTTTGTGCCGTATTTGACCAGTCGGAAACATTAGTTGAAAAGGTATTTTCGAGGAATGCAAAACATGCTATATATGATAAGGATCAGGTAATGTGGATAGCAGATCCTGATAAAGGGCTACTAAAATGTGACTCTGAAATTCCGGAGGAAATTGCTCCGGATGGGCCCGCATACAGGGATGTGGGAAGCATGTTATTCGAGAACGGATATTTATGGGCCGGCTCGGGAAATCAATCCAACAGGTATTTAGGTCTGGGAATATATTCGTTTTATAATGAGAGATGGACAAATTATAATAAATATACAATTTCAGAATTAGAACCTATTTTATCTATAGGAGAGATAGCTGTTGATCCGGGGAATCCTGTACATGTTTTCGGCGGTTCTTACGGATTCGGCATTGTTGAGCTGGATGAGGGGAATCTGGTTGAAATATATAATAATGATGACGGATTAAGAGATATTGAGGGAAATTTGCAGGCTATAAGGGTTACGGGACTGTGCTTTGACAGGGATAATAATTTATGGGCAGTAACAAGTGAAGTTGAGAATCCCGTATATGTATTAAGATCAAATAGTGATACATGGGAGGATATTGAATTTACAAATGATGTATTTGGCATCACCACACGAACAGGAAAAATTTTAGCTACTTCATTTAACCAGATTTGGCTCCTGTTAAACAGAAATGGCATTTTTATTTTCAGGGAGAACAGCTATGGCTCATTTGACGAAAGACTTGTAACGATCAAAAACCAGGAGGGAGAATTGATCGATCGTGTTTATTCTCTTGCAGAAGATATGGATGGGAATATCTGGGTGGGAACAAACAAAGGCCCTGTTGTATATTACAGCCCGGCAAATATTTTTGACGAGGATGAGGTAATCGGCTATCAGATAAAGATTCCCCGGAATGACGGCACTCCGTATGCAGATATATTGCTGGAAAATGAGATAATCAATGAAATTGTAATTGATGGAGCTAACCGTAAATGGCTTGGTACTGAAAACTCAGGCGTATTTTTAATGTCAGATGACGGTAAGGAAGAGATATTAAGTTTCAATGAGGAAGATGATCCTCTGTTTTCAAATACAATTATCAGTATTGCAATAAACGATGATAACGGGGAAGTATTCTTTGGGACGGCTCAGGGGATTTTATCATACATGGGGCAGGGTACTGCAGGCGATGATGATTTTAATAATGTGTATGTTTATCCGAATCCGATCAGAGAGAATTATGAAGGGGATATAACAGTAACAGGCCTTATGACAAATACGAATGTGAAAATTACCGATGTTAGCGGCAATATAGTATTTGAAACCACATCACTGGGCGGCCAGGCAATATGGGACGGGAAAAATTTTGCCGGTAAAAGGGTGCATACAGGAATATATCTGGTTTTCTGCAGTAATGAAGACGGCACTAAAACACATATTACAAAGCTTCTCTTTATTCATTAACCAGGATTGCAATTGCCGGAATTTCTGAGTCAGTATATTGCATATGTTACATAAAACAAAAGGTATAGCGCTTCATTATATTAAATATGGCGATTCCAGTATAATTGCACATATATATACGGATATTTTCGGACGGCAGGCATATATTGTTAATGGGGTAAGGAGTAAAAAATCAAAAATAAGATTAAGCCTGTTTCAACCCCTTTCTGTTCTTGAAATGGATGTTTATTATAAGCCCAACAGGGAGCTGCAGAGGATTAAAGACCTGAGAAGTTATTTGCCGCTGCAAACTGTACATAATGACATAATAAAAAGTTCAATAGCAATATTTATTTCCGAGATAATATATAAAACATTAAGGGAGGTTGAACCTAACAAACCTTTGTTTGATTTTTTACATGGTGCAATTCACATGCTTGATACAAAAACCAAGGGTATAGAAAATTATCATCTCGTATTTCTGTTAATTTTATCTAAATACCTTGGAATATCCCCCCAAATGTCAGATAAGGAGAAATCAAAACAAACTGAAGGTGGAAATACGATAATAAGCGATAATCTGCAAAATTCATTTTTACTGTCAGATGAGGAGTTGAAAGGCCTGGATGAATTATACAAATATTCTTTTGAGGATCTGGAGAATATCAGGATCAGCAATAATACAAGAAGCAGCCTGCTGGATAAGCTTGTTGAATATTATCAGATACATCTTGAAGGAACAGGGAGCATAAAGTCGCTGGCGGTGCTTAAGGAAGTTTTTAATTGACCTTAACGTTCTTTCTTTTTCTGTGATAAAAAGAAAGAACCAAAGAAAAATCATTATTCATTTCTTTTCCAGTCGATGAAAAGAAATGAACCAAAGAAAAATCTTGAAAATCCGAGGCACCCCACATGCCATGGCCTACCCGATATCATCCGATTTTCGGCCAACGCGCCTTAATAGATATCCGGGATTTGTTGAAAATGAATCAAAAAGATTTGAGGAAAAATTCAAATATGGTATAGACTATGCTGAATACTTCTTTGTAAGAAAGAATTTATCAGGAACACCAAATCTTGATGAAATAAAAACTTTCATGAATAAGATATTAACAGAAGAGTTTTTTGATAATTATAAGGATAGAAGTCATCCAATTGGGAAAAAATATGCACAATATTTAGAAATGCTTTATGGAGAGGAAGTAGAGTTTTATTATGATTGATAAGTATATGATATTTATATAGCAAATAATACTATTTCATTACTTAAAATCTTACCAAAAAATTATTTATTACTTACCAGATACTTACTTATTTATTATTAACTCGAGATACTAAAGTTATGTAAAACTGACTGTTGAATAACTAAGAAGTAGTTATTTTGTAAATTTGTAGTAAAAATTAGCTATGAACATTGAAAGACCAAATAAATTCTTTTTTATAGAAAGATTGCAAGCAATTAAAGGACTATCAATACTTTGTAAATTTAATTATAATACGATAATTATAAAATTTACAAGTACTCATCAGAAACTAATACAATTGTCGATTAAAGTAGACTCTGATATAATTCAGCATCATATTGATATCAATAAATCTCATAGAGAATAAGAAATAATTGATTTAAATATCCTTACTAATTCAGTTATTTTAACTTCCAATGAAGAGCTTAGAAACTTCCATATAAAAGTAT
>CAZFHF010000307.1:0-2954 GCA_964518655.1 uncultured Bacteroidales bacterium
CATAACATTTAGATTTTTAATATTGTTTATTACATATATTAAGTTTATTATTTACATCATCAATATAAATATCTAAGTATTCATCTGAAAAATTATCTTTTAGGGATGATGTTTGTACAGAGATTATATTTGAGGATGAGGACGAATAATAGTCTGATGTCGATTTTAAATTCCCCAGATAGCAACCCCCCGCCTTTTCAACTTCAATAACGTAATAAACCATTCCCAGAGGAGGGGTCAAATCTGTATAAGATGATAACCCGGTAGGAAGCTCAGCAATCTTTATAAGATTATTCATTGTGGTACCCCTGTAAACACTAAAACTGTTATAATGAAATCCCCAATAATTATCCCAATTCAGATTAATTACTCCGCCAACTCCAATACTCATTGTTAAATGTATTGTCTTATGACGATAGCTCAGAGGAGATTCATATCCATCGGTATTAACAAATGATATTTTATAACAATTTGCATTTTGCTCAGGAATTGAGTTTGTATCAATATAATATGTTAGATCCTCTGCTGATTTTGCTCCGATTTTCACATAGTTTTCGCTCACTGAGATCTCTTTATAAATATAAATTGAGTCTAAAACCTTGATATCCGGATCTTCCCATATTACCATGTTCTTATTTGTACTGTCAACGGTTACCATACAAATATCCGGAGCTTCCAATATATCAGTTCCAATAATAAAGGCCTCTTCGAGGTGAATATAGCCATACCCGGATGTCTCAATTCCAATGTGAGCCTTTCCTAAAACAATTGTGTCTGCTACTATAAATTCTGCCTCAAGCAATGTATCATTTACTTTAGTATATTCTTCTAAATAAATAGTATTAGTGTATTTATAAGAGTACACAACTACCGCTTCAACAAGCCCGCAATCAGGAAGGCCAAGAACTATATTAAGAGTCACAGTATCTCCCGGATAGACATATTCAGGGATTACATATTTAATTTCACATCCACGAGTAATGTTGATAAAATGTGAAATGAAGAATAATAGAAAAATACATCTTAATTTCATAATAAATATATTTTAGAAATTCTTTATTATCTGATAGAATATATGTACCTGTATAGCTGGTAATTTTAAAGCTTTTTACTTGCCTCTATCTCAAACGCTGGTACAATAAAGATACAAAATTTAAAGTGTTTTTCAAAATATATTTAGTGTTATTTTCTCATAATCAAAACCTTAGCCGGACTAACCATGGGATAGTATCCTCATGCCTGGATCACGCCAGGATACTATCCTGTTGGTAAAATTATAACAGGATAGTATCCTTTGGAGTAAATTTTGTTATATTAGCCCGGTAAAATAAAAAGTCACCTAACCACAAAGTAGTTTCTATGACAAACACAACCAAACCGGCCGGCAATTACCGCTGGCGGATACTGGCACTTCTGTTCGTGGCAACCACTATCAACTATATGGACAGGACCGTTATCGGAGTCCTTGCTCCGACACTGCAATACAAAATATTTAACTGGTCTGATGTCGATTATGCCAACATCAGTATAGCATTTAAAATAGCATACGCCATTGGCATGCTTACAATGGGAGGTATTATCGACCGCTTTGGCACACGCATAGGATACACGCTTTCAATTGCTATATGGAGCGTCTTTGGAATGCTGCACGCCGTAATACGCCCTGCATTTGGTTTCATTGGCTTTGTTATTGCACGCTTCGGACTTGGATTCGGTGAATCAGGAAATTTTCCCGCAGCAGTAAAAACTGTCGCCGAATGGTTCCCTAAAAAAGACCGTGCTCTTGCCAACGGCATATTTAATGCAGGAACAAATGTCGGGGCAATAATGGCTCCGCTTATCATACCACTCTTTGTAGTAGCATCTACGGGAAAAAACTGGCAGTTCGCCTTCCTTATCACTGGATTCTTCAGTGCTATATGGGTCTTATTGTGGCTCATAACATACCGCAGGCCTGAACAACACCCGAAACTGTCAAAGGAAGAACTTACTTATATTAACAGCGATTCCCAGGTGGAATCAACTGAAAAAGTGCCCTGGCTGAAATTGTTCCCGGTAAGACAAACTTGGGCCTTCCCCATAGTAAAATTAACAGATGCCGTATGGTGGTTCTACCTTTTCTGGGCAGGAAAATTCCTGTTCGATATGTTCGGACTTGATATAAAAACTATTGCTCTTCCCTTGATTGTGATATACCTGGCAGCTGACGGCGGAAGTATTACCGGGGGATGGCTTTCTTCATTCTTCATTAAAAGAGGCTGGAGCATAAACAAGTCAAGGAAAATTACCCTCCTGCTATGTGCCCTTATTATCATGCCTGTAATGTTCGTCACAAAAGTTAAAACCGGCTTTGAAATTACTCCTGAAAGGATTGAAAAACTGGCAGAAGTGGAAGTAAAAGTTGAAGGCAGGTATGTTAAAGTGCCTCAAGAGGTGCTTGATTATGTAAAAAAGTATGAAGGCAACAAGTACAAAGCAGCCCGGGATTTTGAGGATATACTGGCAAAAGAGTATGGTAGCACAACTGTTAAAAATTACATAGATTTAATAACCGAAACCTCTTTAACTGACAGGGGTACCTATATGATCAATAATAATACTATAAATGTTCTTGAGAGAGAAGGGATCTCTGAAAACTTGCTTCTTAACCTTAAAATAATAAACAGTAAAAAAGTTGAACAGAAAGAAAAGGTAACAGCCGCTGAATTTAAAGAATACGTAGAGAAGGAGATAGGTAAGAATACCATCGGGACATTTGAATTCGCCATCTTTAACGCTATGCGCACCAATAAACTATACTGGATCGCTGTTCTTTTAATCGCCCTGGCTGCCGGCGGACACCAGGCATGGGCTGCTAATATCTTTACTCTGGTATCGGATGTATTCCCCAAGAAAGCTACAGCCTCAGTAGTCGGGATCGGAGGTATGGTAGGCGCAATAGCCGGCATTGCCGC
>CAZFHF010000307.1:2964-4238 GCA_964518655.1 uncultured Bacteroidales bacterium
ATTCTCGGTTCAATACTGGCATCCAGCGGCCCTTCGGGTTACTTCTTTGCATTCCTCGGAGCCAGTTTAATTTACCTAATAACACTTGGTTTTGTTCATCTATTAATGCCTGATATGCAACCGCTGGGAGATGATCTGAAACCTTTAAAAAAATAGGCTGAAGAAAAATAAATAACCATGCTCTCTGTTCATACAAAAATTAAATAATTCCGTATAATGAAATATATTCTTAATAAGAAACTGCAAATAATCATCAGTGTTTTATTATTAAGCATTATATTTAGTGCCTGCGGACTTAAAGAGAAGAAGGTACTTAAACTGGCCCACATTCTTGATCCCTCACATTCTGTGCATAAAGCCATGACCTTTATGGCTGAACAGGTAGAAAAAAAATCCGGTGGCAAGCTTATAATACAAATATACCCGAGCGGGCAACTTGGAGCTGAAAGGGAAACCCTCGAACTTTTACAAATAGGCAGCCTGGCAATAACCAAAGTATCTGCTGCTGTTATGGAAGGATTTATTGAAGACTACAAAGCACTTGGGCTCCCGTACCTTTTTAAAGATAAAGAACATACATACAGGGTGCTGGATGGTGACATAGGTAAAAATATTTTGCTGTCCGGAGAAGATATATGGCTGCGCGGATTATGTTTCTATGATGCAGGATCAAGAAGTTTTTATACAAAAGAAAAACCGGTAAACAGCCCTGCTGATCTTAAAGGAATGAAAATAAGGGTTATGAAAAGCATTACCGCAGTGAAGATGGTGCAATCCCTGGGAGGATCACCAACACCCATTGCCTGGGGCGAATTATATACAGCCCTCCAAAGTGGTGTCGTTGACGGTGCTGAAAATAATCCTCCAAGCTTTTACCTGTCACGACATTATGAAGTATGCAAATACTATTCACTTGACGAACATACCACTATCCCCGATGTTCTCCTTATAAGTAAAATAATATGGGATAAACTGAGTAAAGAAGAACAAAAATGGGTGCAGGAAGCAGCGGATGAATCGGTAGTATACCAGAGAGTATTATGGAAGGAATCAGAGCAGGAAGCACTTGAAGGCGTGCAAAAAGCCGGGGTGAAAGTTATATATCCTGACAAGTCCGCTTTTTCAAAGCAAGTTGCCCCGTTATATGAGGAATATAAAACAAACAAAAAAATATATACCCTGATAAAAGAAATAAGAGCTGCCGCAGAAAAAACAACTGATAATGAGACTGAAAGAAATAATTGATAAAATACTTGAAAAGATACTGGTAGTTT
>CAZFHF010000308.1:0-4235 GCA_964518655.1 uncultured Bacteroidales bacterium
TCCTTTAAAGAAGCTGATTTTCAGTCGTCAGAACTCCATATTAAAGACATGGCGGGAAATCTGATATACAAGGATTACATTGATTATATTGACAGCGATATAATAACTGAAGTTAACCTCACAGATGTTCCTAAAGGCGTATATCTCGTATTTCTGGCTGTCGATGATAAAATATACAGCCAGAGAGTCATTATAAATTAGGTTGTATCTATGTAGCATTAAGAATAATTACAGCATTTGTGAAAGAGCATTACCTTCAGGTTTTGCTCTTTTTTTAATCTCCCCCGCCTGATTTAACAGGTGTTTTTTTAATTTAACGGAAACGTAATATTAAGGAACTATACAAGCACCTCCTTTAGGTTCAACGCGGCCTGCAAGCCTTTATCCCATGCAGAATTTTGTCCGCAATATTTCCGGCTCTAAATAAGGAATCAGGGCAATTTCGCATAATTATACTGAATATTCTGTATTTTATATCATAATTTTTTCACGAAAAAAATTATGTAATATTGATGAATCAAATGCCCCAACTGTTTTGATTATTAAAATATTTGTATATTTTTGTATCCCCTTGATTGGCGAAATCAGGGGGATGTTGTTTGGGCATTTATACTATTAAACTTAAAACTAGCTAAACCAGGATATGTTTAAGTTATCGTCATGGGTTAATTATCTCTGCATATTAAGCATCAATATTTCCATTTATTCCCAGACTGCAAGCTATAAAGACATCTTTAACATCCGCTTTGAACATGATTTTGAAGGTAACACTATTGGAGATTACCGCCATAGTGAATGGGAAGCTGACTGGAACGATCCTCTTTGGGCTAATCATGCAAACGGATTAGGTCTAATTGTTGAAGAAGACGGCAACCGGTACTTAAAGATTGAATTCCCGCCCGGCTCATTTCTTCTCGATAACTCAGGAATACAGTGGTTAACTCCTCTTGACGGCTCATATAATGAACTATATTTTTCCTATAAATTAAAGTTTTCACAAGGCTTTACAAATACCGATTTACAAGGTAAATTGCCCGGCCTCTCCGGTGGCACATCAACTGCCGGTGGTGATCATCCTGACGGGACTGATGGATGGAGTGCAAGGTATATGTTCCACGGGACATATCTGAGATTTTACCTGTATCATCCCGAGTTATACCTGAAATACGGGGATCCTGAACCAATACCCGATAAGGAATATTACGGTGAGACTATTATGTTCGATAATTCTGTGAGAATAGAGCCGGAAAAATGGTATATAGTCACCCAGAGAATTGTAATGAATAATGTTGGCATGCATGACGGTTTGGTAGAAGGATATATAAATAATAAACTGGTTGCACAAAAAACAGGCATCAGATTCAGAGATATCGAACAACTGGCAATTGACAAGGTTTTTATGGCAAGTTTCTTTGGTGGAAGCGGTTTACCCCCTGAAACATATGAGAACATTTGTTTTGATGATTTCTATGTTTACCTCTATAATGAAAATATTGATGTTCCAAGAGGCAATAACGCCAGCCCTGCTGATAGGGAACTTATGTTGCCGCATACATTTATTGTTGACTCAATATGGAAAAAAAGCATATCATGTACTGCACTAACAGGCAGGAAAGTCATTATTAAATGGAATGATTATGTAATTCCTGATAATTATACAATTGAAAGAAAAAAAGAAAGTGATTCTCTATTTACTCCTTTGGTCACTTTACAATATGGTGTAACAGAATACACCGATGATAATCTGCAACCTTTGACAAGTTATGAATACCGCATTAAAACATATAATCTTTATTCTGACACTGCTATAGCTTCCACATTTGATGCTGTCCCTCCGGATTCTCCTGCAAACCTGACTGCAAGTGCTGTTTTTAAGAGGCAGATAAATATTTCATGGTCTGATATTTCCAATAACGAACTGGGCTTCAGGATCGAAAGATCATCATATAACGATACAAGCTTTGTATTAATTGGTACTGTACCCTATAATAATTCGTCATATTCAGATGCTAATCTTTTACCTGACACGCCTTATTATTACAGGGTTTATGCCTACAATGAAGACGGAGCATCGGGGTATTCGAATATTATAGAAGCCAGAACCCTGAAGCTAACGCCTCCTTCTGCACCCAGCCAGCTGGCTGCCTCTAATATAACCAAGAACTCTTTATCCCTATCATGGTCGGATAACTCAAATAATGAAAACGGATTCCATATTATTCGCTCAAATACTTCAGGCAGTGGTTATGTGCTTATCGGGACAGTAGGTGCAAATGTCACTTCATATAATGATGCAGGCCTGTCATACGATACCCATTATTATTATTGTGTCAGGGCTTTTAATGAGGATGGCAATTCAAGCTACACAGGCGAGCTGGATGTTAAAACACTGGAGTTAAAACCTCCTGTTGCGCCAAGCCAGTTATCCCTGTCCGGTGTAACTGAAAATTCAGTGGATCTGATATGGACTGACCTCTCCGATAATGAGGATGGTTTTATTATATTGCACTCGACCTCATTTGAAAACGGATATATACAAGCAGGGACTTCCGGAGCAAACACAAATGCTTTTCATGATACTGGATTATTACCCGAGACATATTATTATTATAAGATACAGGCATATAATGATGATGGTAATTCAGGATACTCCAATACCATCAAGGCAAAAACATTAAAGACACCGCCAGCAGCTCCTGATAATCTTATTGCTTCAAATATCACAAAAACATCAGCAGATATTTCATGGGATGACAATTCAGATAATGAGGATGGTTTTAGTGTTATAAGGTCATTTTACGAGGATAGCGGATATATTGATGTTGCTGTGACCGGTGCAAATGCAAATTCAATCCATGATGACGGGTTACTGCCGGGGACTTACTATTTTTATAAAGTTGAAGCCTATAATGAAAACGGCACCTCGGGATATTCCGGCGCACTTAAGATAAAAACACTTGAACCCCAGCCGCCTGCTCCTCCTGATCAATTATCCGCCCATAATATAAGTAAGTACTCTGTTGATCTGCTGTGGAAAGACAACTCTGATAATGAGGAGGGATTTTATATAATCCGCTCTAACGATTATGACAGCGGATATGTTAAAGTTGCAACAGTTGGTGCCAATATTAATGCATTTAGTCTGAAAGGGCTGAATAAAAACTCGCTGTATTTTTTCAAAGTAGAAGCTTTTAATAAAGACGGTTATTCGGGATATTCGAATGCTATCAAAGTGCTGACGCTTGAGACCGCGCTTCCTTCAACACCTTCTGATTTTTATGCCGTCAATATCTCAAAAAACTCTGTCAGCCTTTCCTGGATCGATAATTCAAATAATGAAGATGGATTCGAGATCCTGCGTTCTACATCCCTGAATTCCGGGTACATTCAGGCTGCCCTTGTTCCGCCGGATATTAGTATTTTTGAGGACACTGAATTATTGACAAATACCACTTATTATTATAAATTAAGGGCATTTAACGAAGACGGTTATTCAGGATTTTCAAACATTCTGCAAATCCGGACACCATATGTATCATTACCTGAAGCACCATCATCTCTTAAAACAGACACTGCCGGCTTTGATTATATTACTGTTTCCTGGACTGACAATGCTGACAATGAAACAGGATTCAGGATTGAAAGGACCCTGGATACAAGCAATGGATATCTGACATTAGCAAACATTAACGCACCGGATATCACTTCATATAAAGATTCCGGACTAATGCCAAACACAACATACTATTACCGTTTGTCCGCTTTTAATGAAGACGGGTATTCTGATTTTGCCAATGAATTGGAAAGTAAAACATTAAGCGATATCCCTCCATCTCCTCCATCCTCTTTATTGGCATCTGAAATATCTTTAAATTCTGTCACTTTAAGCTGGCAGGATAACTCAAATGATGAAACAGGATTTACTATTAAGAGGGCTACCACAACTAATGATATTTTCGAGGCATTAACAACAATCCGGGCTAATGATACAGTCTTCATTGATAATAGTGTAATGCCTAACACTACCTACTATTATCTTGTTAACGCAGTAAATTATGCAGGCAATTCAAACAACAGTAATACAGCTGTTGCCTCTACCTTTTCGATTTCTGAATCAAAAAGAGTATGGGAAGGGCTTGTAGCCTATTATAACTTTAATATAAATTCAAATAATGTAATAAATGATTATTCGAACTACAGGGAGCCTTTGGATTTGGCATTTAATGATGCAGCAG
>CAZFHF010000309.1:0-4208 GCA_964518655.1 uncultured Bacteroidales bacterium
GATCTAATCCTCTGTTATTACTAAAGATATTCTCTGTCCTGTATTCAAATCCCAGTGCAGTAGTACCAAATTTGCTATATATTATTGAATTCAGATTAGCGCCAAAAATATCAATAAGATTATATACAAAGAATAATGAGCTGTCCAGAACCATTTCATAACAGTCATTCAGCCTCCTCCAGTATATTGATGGTGATATCTTTATTTTATTTCCGGTACTGGCTTTTATAGCACAAAATGTAGTTTTACTTATCTCATACTGCTCAGGAAACTGACTGGAGTAATAACTGTTTGCTTCAAAATCCCTGTTATCATATCCTATCTGATAACCAACATTAGTATTTTCAGATTTTATTTCACCATGGTAAAATAAATTGTATCTTTCAAATCCTGTAAGTGGGATATAGCCATCAGATCTTGATTTTGATGCAGATAAAAAATGCTTACTGTTCCTGGTTGATAAAGTGCCGGAAGAATTTAACCGCATAAATCCGTTATCACCAAAACCTGAACCGAAATTCAGATTATTGTCTGATTTTGTTCCTGTGATAAAATTTATTGCACCGGCAAAAGCATTCAATCCCAATACTCTTGCCGCAGGCCCGTTCAATATCTCTATACGTTCAATGCTTTCAATTTCTACTGGAAGATACAGACTAAAATGACCGGTTTGAGGATCAGAAATATTTATTCCATTAAGCAGTATTAAAACCTGATCGAATGTGCTGCCCCTGATGTTCACATCAGACTGTATACCAAACATACCTCTTTGTCTGACGTCCAAACCTGCAAAGTACTCCAGTAAATCCTGGACACTCTGCACAGGCGCACTTTGAATTTCACTCTTTGGTATAACCGTTACTATTCTGGATATTTCAGAATATAGCACCGGGCTTCTTTGGCCAATGACTTCAACCTCCTCTATATCAATCTTACTCTCCAATAATACTGTATCAGTTTGTGATGATATAACCTCTTGTTGTGTAAGTATAGTATATACTGCTGATAACATGCAGATCTTGATCGTCTTCTTAAGACTGCATAATATGGCATACCTTTTCCTTGTCCAGTTCTTAAAGTAAACCTGCTTTTGAGTTCTTTTTCTATTTATTGATTCCGTACTCATACGAGTATACCATATATCAGAGTCGCAAATATAATAATTAATATAAATAATAAATACTACATGCCAGATACTTCTTCTATAACATTTTGATTAATATATTATTAATATATGACAAGTTAGAAGTATACTATATATCAGATGATTGTAATAATAAATCAAATAGATACAGCAATATTATTATTACCGGTTTCAAATGTAAATAATTCTAAATACTTAATCATTAAGTACTACGTGATTCAAATAATAGAGTAAAAAAATTTGATTTATTAAATAATTTATTATTTTTGCCTTAAATCCGATAATTATTTAATTCATTTAAAAAATTTAAGAACATGAAAAAGTTAAGTTTTTTATTAGTTGCACTTGCATTATTTTGTTTCATATCTTTAAATTCTTGTAAGCAAAAAGCTGCTGAAGCAGAAGAAGAAACTACTGAAGAAATGGTAGAAGAAGAAACAGTTGAAGAACCTGCAGTAGCTGATACAGTTGCAGAAGAAGCAGAAGCAGAAGAAGAAACTATGGAGTAAACCCACTTGAAAAAAATTTAAAGAATTATAAGCAGGAATAATTTCCTGCTTTTTTTTAATTATTCAATCTACTATCTCAGGATAGTATTTCCTGTTACAGGAAAATTATATTATTTCATCCACTTTCTATATAAAAATAAGAACCACCATAACGGTGGTTATTTTTTTATATTCTTCAGGCAGGAAAACTATATTCAAATTGCCGTTGATATTGCCAATATTTTTTTATGTTTGTATCCAGCCTTTATTCATACAAAATCAAATTACAATGCCAAGCTTTGTTATTAATGAAAAATGTGATGGTTGTAAAGCACTTGATAAGACAGCCTGCCAGTATATTTGTCCTAATGATCTTATGGCTCTTGATAAAGTTAAAAACAAAGCTTATAACAGATCAGTTGAGATGTGCTGGGAGTGTTACAGCTGTGTAAAAATATGCCCTAATCAGGCTATTGAGATCAGAGGG
The DNA here is from genome assembly GCA_964518655.1 of uncultured Bacteroidales bacterium. Lineage (GTDB taxonomy): Bacteria > Bacteroidota > Bacteroidia > Bacteroidales > UBA10428. The sequence goes on from CAZFHF010000309.1 coordinate 2,120, forward strand.
TATGCTGATTTTATGCCTTTGGGGGCAAGTGTTCAACCTCTTAGGAGCACTGACACAATTTTATGGTCTGTGAAGTTCAGAAATAATGAAGTTAAGAGATTCAAATTTCCAATAAGGACAATACCTGAGGGAAGCCTGGATACCAGTGGAGGATTTGCCAGTGAGTCAGATGACCTTAAAAGCCCCGTACTTAGGTCTGAGCCGGATTCTCTTGGATTAAAACAACTGCCGGATATTAATGATTAACGATTGATTACAAGATTATGAATTCTAAGAATTTTGAGACTATAGAGGTAACAACTGATTTCCTTATTCTGGGTGGTGGCATGGCAGCATGCGGAGCAGCCTATGAAGCAGCATTCTGGGCCAGAAAGAATAATCTGAAAGTAACTGTGATTGATAAAGCAGCTATTGAAAGAAGTGGTGCCGTAGCGATGGGTCTTTCTGCAATTAATCTTTATATGGGATTAAAGAATAAGAAAAATACTATTAAGGATTATGTAAATTATGTTAAGAATGATTTAATGGGAATAGCCCGGGATGATTTGGTTGCAAATATTGCCAGGCACGTGGATTCATCAGTACATTTATTTGAGAAGTGGGGATTACCTATATGGAAAGATGATGAGGGAAATTACATTAATGAAGGACGCTGGCAAATAATGATACATGGTGAATCATATAAAAATATTGTTGCTGAGGCTGCAAAAAAAGCATTACATGAGCTGGGAGATAAAGGTGAGTATTACGAAAGGATATTTATAACTGAACCTGTAATTATTGAGGACCGTTGTGTGGGTGCAGCAGGATTCAGCTTGCGTGATAATAAGTTTTATATTTTCAGGGCTAAAGCAGTACTGGCAGCCATGGGCGGTGCTGTACATATCTTCAGGCCGCGTTCAGTAGGAGAAGGATTGGGCCGTTCGTGGTATCCTCCTTTCAATTCCGGTTCAAGCGCTTATTTTACAATTAAAGCCGGGGCTGAGATGACATGCCAGGAAGTGAGGTTCATACCTGTGAGGTTTAAAGATGCGTATGGTCCTGTTGGTGCATGGTTCCTCCTTTTTAAATCCAAGGCTACAAATGCATTTGGTGAAGATTATATGAAAAAACATGCTTCAGTGCTGGAGAGATGGGCTCCCTATGGAACAAGAAATCCTACACCTGCCAACCTCAGAAATTACCTGATGATGCTTGAAATTGAAAAGGGGAATGGCCCTGTATATATGAGGACGGATGAAGCAATAAAGGAACTGGTAACCAAAATATCGGATATTAAGGATGCTGACAGGAAAATGAAAGAGCTGGAATCAGAAGCATGGGAAGACTTTCTGGATATGACTGTAAGCCAGGCATTATTATGGGCATCAAAAAATGTGATGCCTGAGAAACAATCATCAGAAATTTCTGCCTGCGAACCATATTTTATAAGCTCTCACTCAGGGGCATCAGGGGCATGGATTAGCGGACCGGAAGATCTGTCACCAAAAAGTTATTTCTGGGGCTATCCTAACATGACAACCGTAAGAGGCCTGTTTGCAGCAGGAGACGCCTCAGGAGCATCAAGCCATAAGTTTTCATCAGGTTCATTTACTGAAGGAAGAATAGCTGCCAAGGCTGCAATATCTTTTTGTGTTGATAATGAAAAATTGCCTGATATTGACAGGAATAAAATCGACGACCTTAAAAATGCAATTTTACAGCCTCTGAATGTATATGATAAGTATAAAGACTATACAAATGATCCTGATGTCAATCCTAATTTTATTAAACCTAAAATGTTTATGTTCCGGCTTCAGAAGATTATGGATGAATATGCCGGGGGTACTTCAGCAGGATTTAAAACATCAAAAGCAATGCTTGATAAAGCTTTTGAATATATACAGTATATGTATGAAGATTCGGCTAAACTGGCAGCTTCAGACCTTAATGAATTGATGCGCTGCTGGGAGAATATCCACAGGCTTTGGCAAGCCGAATCACACATAAGGTCTGTTCTTTTCAGAGAAGAAACAAGATGGCCGGGATATTATTTCAGAACTGATTTTCCGGAAATGAATAAAGAATGGGAATGTTTTGCTAACTGCAG
>CAZFHF010000310.1:0-4198 GCA_964518655.1 uncultured Bacteroidales bacterium
TAAACTACCAAAGTATTTCGCAAACTCGGAACCTCCGCGAATCGATATATTTACCCTGTGGTCCATGGCATAATCTTTGAGTATCACATCTTCCCAGTCAACATTCGGGTAAATATAACTTTCTTCAGTTGTAGCCGGATCCCGGTATTTTTCTGCGATCTCCATCGGGAGAATATCATTCCAGGAAGTTGGTGTGTACATAACTTCACGCATGATGGCTTCATTTCCGATTAAAGCGGCATCATAGGAAGAAAGCTTTTTAGGCAGTTTAGAGTACATTTTAACAGTAGAGTTGACTGAGAGACTTAGTTGTGCTTTTCCTCTCTGTCCCCTCTTCGTTGTTATAAGAATTACACCGTCGGCACCTTTTACCCCAAATACAGCCGTAGCTGAAGCATCTTTAAGTACTGATATCCTATCGATTTCGTTAAAATCGATATCATTCATGCTTCTTTCAACTCCATCAACCAGTATCAAAGGTTCACCTCCTCCATTCCAGGAACTCTGACCGCGGATGTAGATCCTAAGATCGGATTCGCCGGGTTGATTGTTCCCTATAATGGTTGTAACTCCGGGTAAACGTCCCTGAAGCGCTTCACCAACATTGGTAACACCCCCTGCTTTTAACAGGGATTCCCCATCTGTTGTGGTTATAGCCCCTACAACACTTTCCTTCTTCATAATACCATAACCGATTACAACAATCTCTTCCAGCGCCTGCACAGCTTCTGCTAAGACGATATCGATCACCCTTCTGCCGTCAGGAATAACTTCCTGGACAGAATATCCAACCGAAGAATAGGTAATGGTTGCGTCAGCAGATTGTACAACAATGGTGTATTCGCCGCTGACGTTGGTAACGGTTCCATTCATTGTTCCTTTTTCAATGATGTTTACACCAGGCAAGGGAACTCCTTCAGAATCCGTAACAACTCCTTTTATGGTTATGGGTTCTTGAGCCCGGGCTGAATTTGACAAGAGTATGCCAAATCCAACCATCAATACAAAAAGTATTGATTTCAGATAAAAAATTCGTACATAAAATAACCTGTTTCTTTTCATAATAATTTAGGTAAATTAGGTTGATTTTCTCATTTTAGAAATTGTTTAAATTAAGGTTGATTATTCTTTTGTTAGTATGTATTTTTCAATTGATTTTAGTGACTGGGATGAATCTGTTAATGAATAAAGCATTTCTATATAATTAAAACTAAATTCAAATAATTTATTTTTAGCAAATATAGAATTATTTTGAAGTCTCACAAACCCATCGCGCTATTATCATTTAAATTAGTTACCTTTCAAATAAAATTATTTCCTGTTATTTACTCTATAACAAAATCGAAATAAACTAGAATAAATGTTGCATGATTTATTATTTAATTCTGTTTCCCGTACTTTTTATTTAATCCCTTATTTAAATAAATGATATTTTCTGTTTCCTGCCTGTCTGCGTTTGCAGGTTATGTGCAGGAGATCAAATAAAGCTCATAAATAAACGATATAAGGCTAATTAAGGGTAATGTATCAGTTTGCATAGTAACTATTTCTTGTTACCTCAAAGAATCAGGCCTATTATAAAAGCAACATTTTCTTAGATTTCCTGGCTTCATCAGTTACAAGCTGGTAATAATACAATCCTGAATTTACATGCTGATTCATTCTGTTTTTTCCATCCCAGGTAACAAAATGGCTGCCACTAATTTGTTTTTCATTGAGCAGTTCCAGTACTTCATTTCCCAGCATATCATAAATAATAATTTTAACATGCCCTGGCTTATCAAGGTAATAACTGACAGTAGTAGCTGAATAAAAAGGATTAGGATAATTTTGAAACAATCGGTTCGGTCCCCGTGTTTCTGGCAGATCAGGGATCGCCATGCCGGGAGTCATTCCTGAACTTACCCTGATATTATCAAAGAAAACATCGGCATCAGAATTGCCGATATCAAATCCGAAACGGGATTGTTTATCAGTCTCATTATTCATGATAAATGAATAATTGTATCTTTGCTTTTCTGTCGTCAGGGAAAAAACCTGGCTTCCACTATATACCGTCCATGGTTCTGAGTTTTTACCTGTTATTGATGAAATAGTGCGAGAATCCGCAGCATAGGCATCAAATGCAACAAAATATTCTTTCCCGTATTCTATACTAATTCCTGTTTGTCCCAGATGAATATCCCACTCAGCATCGCCACCTTCAGTAATTGATGCCAGGTATTCCCCTTTTTCAACTGAGCCTTCTGCCTGTGCCAGGGAAAGAGTATTAAAATTCCAGCAGGAATCACCATCAAAAAAATCACCGTTTTTTACCTGGTTCATATCTGATAATTCAGGTGTGGTAAATAAAAAATTGTCAAGATAATATGCACCTGTGTGTATACCCAAATCAATATTAATGTTAGCCAGTACAGTTTCAGTTGCTGTATAATTAATTTCATAAAGTGTCCAGATATCAGTCAGCTCAAAACTTTCACTATAGTATACATAATAATTACCGGGATTGATTATTGCCAGATTAATTTCACCATTAGCATTATCAGATTTTGCCCGGAAACTTGATTTATATTGCTCGCCGGAGGTTAGCATCAATTCTCTTTGGGATAACTGTATATCCCATGTATTAGTTCCCAAGGCCTGCACATCGACACACAACGCATAACTACCTTCAGGAACATCTTCAGTAATCCGGTTAAAATCAGCTTCGCCAGGATAGCCCACTATTTTATTCCAGTATTTAACTCCTTTTTCAAATCCTGCATTTTTTAATAAATTTTCAGATACTTTAACCGGATAATTTAATGTTTTGGATTCTTCTCCAGTGACAACATGTGCTTTAATATCTCCTCCGAAATAATTCCAGTCTACATGAATCTGATTTGTAAACTGACCATCAGAAATAGTGGCATTTCCTGGTACTTCCCATTCAAAGTCAGCTCCATCAATACCTGGAGCAATATATGAAATTTCCTGACTGCTGTATGTAATAAAGTCATCACCATTAATAGCAGTGTTTTCCAAATCCTGGTAAACTCTTACATAATCCACTTCCATAATAGCAGGGAAAACAGTAGTCTCATCCGGATCTCCTACCCAGCCTCCACCAACAGCCAGGTTAAGAATGATATAAAAAGACCTGTCAAATGGCCATGTTGCAGATCCATCATGGGCATTAATAAAAGAAAAATAAAGCTGGTCATCAACATAAAAATCAATCTGATCTTCGGTCCATTCAGCTGCATAAATATGAAATTCTGTCTCGGCATCAGGGATTTCAATATTGCTGCCTTGTGGGGGATTTACTCCCGTAAACAAATTGTATTCCTCGGTATGAACAGTGCCGTAAATAGTGCTAACTTGATTGGTTGGATGTTCCATAATATCAATTTCACCGCTATTAGGCCACCAGCCATATATATCATCATCGGGAAGCATCCAGAAAGCAGGAACAAATCCATCAGTTGCTGGCAGTTTAATACGGGCTTCAATCCTCCCGTACCGCCAGCTTATTTTCGTTTTAATGAGAGCTGAGGTATAATTAAATTCGTTATAGGATTCTTTCAGGGCGATTATGTTTAATACGCTATCGACTATATTTATATTCTCACTACGGCTTGTATAGTAATGTACATTATCGTTTGTTGCACCTGTACCGAATTTCCATTTGGAATCATCAATTGTATTACCCGTAAACTCATCACTCCAGACAAGTACACGGTCTTGTGCTACCAGTAAAACGGACCAGCAAATTAAGCTTAAAAGGCAGCTGCAACATGCCAATCTCCTGATTGTATCCTTTTTGTTCATTTTTATAACTCCTTTTTTTATAAACCCTGGTTAGATCTCCATGCTCAAACTGGTGGTTTCTGATTTGTTCATTAAAAATAGGCATTTTTAATGTTGTATTTAACTTTTTCTCTATCTAAGATATCGCGGAACACTCTTTTTGCGGATCCCGATAACTATCGGGAGAAGCTAAATGGGTGTGAAGTGTAATTTCATATTGACATTTTATGAAAATATACTTATTTGAAAATTTTTCATATATTTGTTCGTTAATTACCGAACAATAATGACAAAAAAAGAAGTGCTTACTGACGATCAAAAGAAAGTTGCCAGATATGCAAAAGCTATGGGGCATCCAATTCGTATGTATGTATTGGAATTACTTTTAAATCAAAGCTGTTGTTACAGT
>CAZFHF010000311.1:0-4190 GCA_964518655.1 uncultured Bacteroidales bacterium
TCTTAAGACCGGGCCGGGGTAATATCGGTAGCTGTCCCTGTTCTTCTGCCTTCTTTTGAGTTTCCATTTTCTTCACAAACAGAGTGGGTGATATAGCCGTAACAGGTATGTTCCCTGATTCTGCACCGCAATAACCTGTAAATATTTCCGATTTATCCCCTGTAGCATCTATTTCTGAAAACATCAACAAAGGTGTTCCAATGAGGTCAACTCCACGGACAAGTTCATCCGGCCTCTCGTCGACGTATATACGGTATACTTCTGTTGGAATAATATTAAAGACATTTGGGGCATACCTGTTTGTTATAGTAAAACCACCAACAACATCTTTAAAATAATATCCGTATTCTCTTTTTTGCTTTTTACATTCTTTAATTAATAATTTACGCATTTCTTTTTCAGATAATGGATTTGAGGTGGTTACCACTAAATTTGATTGCCTTGAAACAGGATACATTCCTGCCTGAGCTCTTCCATGGCCATTTGAATTTGAAAAGCTGTCAAGAGGCGCACGTGACATAAGAAAACTGCTTAATATTCCATGTTCGACAACTTTTACCTTTGTGGCCCTGACACCCTGATCATCATATTTGTATGAACCGAAAAGATCCTGACCGTCAAATGTTTCCATCCCAGGATCAAATATAACATCAATATAATCCGGGAGTACTCTGCTTCCTATCCTGTTCCTGAATGTCTGACCGTCCGTATTATTCTTCATCCTGTGGCCTTCAACCCTGTGTCCGAATATTTCATGAAAAAATACACCGGCAGCACCGGGCGAGAGAATAGTGGGACCAGTATAGGGCTCTGCAACGGATGCATGTTTTAACATAATCAGTTTATCAACAAGCTGATTTACATCTTTAATTATTTCTTCATCACCCGGCAATCCTGATGGCTTGAATGCATAATATGACTTATATAATGGAAGTATGCTTTCATCATCAGCTTTTATTTTTCCAGCCAGTTGTAACCTGGTGTAGGATTTATTTTGAATAATTCTGCTTCCTTCGCTTGATATAAAATATTTTTTTTCCATGAAGTAATTTACCCTTGCCTTGCCAGCAATTATTGAAAGTTCCCTGAGAAATATTCTGGAATAAACTTTGGTCCTTGTTTCCCACTCATCATTAATGAACTCATCTTTAGTATCTATCATCAGCGTATCAAAGTAAACTGCAGGCAACTCTTTTGAAAAATCTGCCACCTCTTTGGTTGAATCCGATTTAATTTCATTTTTTATTATTATATATGAATTAACAGCATTTTTGTATGCGAGATCAGTAACACGCCAGATAACCTGCCTGATTGCATCCTCACCATTTTCCAGCGGAAGCAAAGTGCCGAAACTAAAACCGGAACTATTTATATTGAATCCATTATCCAGCCCATGTGTATTGTCTAGTTCATAATCACCAACTTTAACCGTCACAGTTAAAAATCTTCCTGTAAATTCATCTGATCGGGTGAGACTCCCGAATGTGGATTCTATAGTATTACTATAAATTTCATCTACCCTGTAATCTATATAATACGGAGGATAATTTTCTTCCTGCAACCTTGTTATTTCCCTGTCCAATTCATTTGCCATAATCTCAATTAATGGATCCTGTGAATTGGAGTAGCAGATATTCAGGAAAACTGATAACAATAAAACCGGTAATACTATCCTGGCAATATTTTCTTTTCCCTTAACTGATAACCTTTTTGTACCAAAATTCATACTTTATATAAATTAATTTTAATCATGCATAACAACAGACTTGTAATCACCAGCAAAGTTATACATAAGTTCTTAAAAATTTATTAAATAATATTGACAGGAATTATGGCTGCAAATTATTCCCCTGCATACTCCCGCTCAACTTCAGTTAAAATATCACACTTATATTCTTTCCAATGTTTCTTGTCAAGCAGCTTTATTTTTGAAAAATCTATTGAAAGGGCTTTATTTACACGCTTAATTTTTCCCTTTGAGTATTCTGACGGTCTGATTAATAACGCAATTCCCTTCTGGTTATTATCGTTGACATACCATGATGAAAGAAAATAATACATTTTCAATTTTAAGAATCCATAATAAGGATCGGCAATATATATAAATTCATTGGTAATTTTGTACAATACTGCCATATGGTTCGGAAAGTATAATATTAACGGCAAGTATGACTCTGACATTAGTTCTCTGACATCGGTTTTAATTACACCTATCTGCAAGCCAACCTTATCAGCTATATCTGCAATTTCATTTAATGAAAGTGAATTCTGAGTTTCCGGTATTTTTGCTATCCTTTTAATCTTTCTGTATGTAATTCTATTCCCAAAATACCTGGAAACCCTCTGAAGACATACCAGTCCTGATTGATAACCTTTTTTCTGCCTGGAATATGGAAAACGGGGATAATAAAAATATTTTTTATTTCCTAATATAATGATGATTATTAATAAGCTTACTAATAAGACTAATCCTGCTAAAATTGCCTTATATTTTTTAATCGAATATTGTTGTTCCAGTACCAGGGAATGTAACTGATATAAAATAATATTAATGCTTTTTTTAACTGAAGCTGTATCTGATTTAAAGTCTGATGTATCTTCTGCGAATCCATTACCGGATAAAGCATTAGTTTCTGATGTATCATAAATATTATCAGTATTTGGGAATGCGGGATTAAGATATAATAAGAATACGGATATTAAGAAAATAAATCTCATCATTGATAAAACAAAATTAGTTTTATGTTGTTATTTACTATAGTACCAATTTAATATACCGTTTAAATTAAATAAATATAAAACTAATTAACAACTAATTAAGATACAGAACAAAGTTTGTTGAAAAATATTTTCTCAAAAATCAGTGAAAAATATTTGTAATTATATGATATATAAATATTTAAAAATAGATGATCAAAATCACCAGAAAGCGGTAACAAAGATCATAATTTTATATTTGACACAGGTCAACTCGTTTAATATCTTTATATAACATTTAAAGAAAGGGAAATATCATGCTTGATGTAAAACATAGCATAAAGCATTTGATTTCAAGTATTTATGAATGCCAGAAGAAGATCATACTTAACAGAACCTTTATACGTGAGCTTGAAGCTGAAGGAGATGATGTATCAATGTTAGTAAATGAGATAGAAGAATTGAACCATAAGATTCGTAATTATCAGAAAGAACTTAAACAGAAGTATCAATTTTCATATTAGACCATATTTTAAACATCATATACTTGAACAAGAGGCCTTTTCAATTTTGAAATGGCCTTTTGTTTTATATTCTGATTAACTTCAATATATTTGCCTTTCAAAGTAATTATCACATAATAAGATTAACATATTATGAAGAAATTGTGGTTTGTTTTGTTAGCTCTTTTTGTAACGGAGTTTGCCTTCTCTCAAAAAGAAGTCAATTACCTTATTAACAACAAGGAATTAGAATATGGATTTTATCTGGGTCCGGAATTAAGAGTTGCAAGGATGATTAAGGGGTATCAGCTATATTCGGGTTTAAAAGGCGCAATGATATTAAATGATAAATATGCATTTGGCTTATCAGGCGGGGGATTTATAACTGAAACGGTGTTCAGGGGTATGGACGATATGGGTGAGTCGGCATTGTTAAATACAGTTATGGCTTACGGGGGATTATATTTTAACTATTTTGTTCCGAGCAATATTCCTGTGCAGATATCTTTTCCAAATTTAGTAGGAGTTGCAGGGGTAGTATTATTCGTTAGTAACCATGCTGATCCTGAACGCGTTGATGAAGAAATGGTCGAAGGTGGAGTTTTTTTTATATATGTGCCTTCGGTGAATCTGGAAGTTAATATAACAAGTTATTTAAGGATAGGTTTTGGAGCTGGGTACAGGTTAGCAATCAAAGGTGATATGGACAGAATTTCACGTAAGGATTTATCTGATTTTACATAAAACTGTAATTATAAATTCGGAAAATACTTATAATAACCTTCTTTTACTGCAAGGGAAATTGCTTTTTCCTGTTTTGGTGTAAGTTTTGGAAAGATTGTCAAAGGCATAATATTCTCTATTTTTTTATCTCCAAAATACAAAAGCTCTGATTCAACTTCTTTTTTTTTTATTCTTCTGCTATCAAGAATTCTATCAAAAATTTCTTTTTTTGGCGAAGCAAATTCCCATTCTTCCCAACCTTCTTCA
>CAZFHF010000312.1:0-4146 GCA_964518655.1 uncultured Bacteroidales bacterium
TGTCCCAATATTCCTTTCCTTCATTTTCCCATCCGTGAACAATAGAATTGCCAATAAATAATAGATCAACATTACCTCTTTTAAGCCGTTCATTTACTGCATTATGCCGTAATCCCCACCAGTCTGCCGCCCATTCTTCAGTTTGCACAACAGGAGTAACAGCAGAGTGTACTTTATCCTCCACTGATTCAAAAGCCAGTTTTTGTTTATTTCTGCAACCATTAAGCATAATACTTGAAAGTAATAGTAAAAAAACAATAAAATTTAAGTTCTTCATTATTTCCAGCTTTTAGTCTTAATATCACTTGTTTTATGTTCCAATATATAAAATCTATTCTGATATAACACATCTCATAAGTACCACATCCATCAACATGCCTGCGCATACACCTTTCAATGTTACTATGTCCCCTTTTTTAAAATCAATGTTTTCATTGAGAAATCTCTCATCCATTGAACAATTAACTCCGGCAAAGGAAAAGTCATCTCTCAATATCACAGAGACTTTCCCGTCGTTTTCTTTAATAACTTCAGCTACAGAGCCTGTCACCTGTATTACTTTATCAATGAACAAAGAGTCTGATTTTGCTTCGCTTCCCTCGTATAAAGTATAAAAATAATCCGCATCAAAACGGTAATCAGGTTTGGTTCTTACAAGGCCCTTTTGCGGCCTGAAAACTAAATTTAGTGATCTTTCCCTGAATTCCCTGCTGGAAATAAAAGATATGCCAATGATTAAAATAACAATAATAATTATGCCTGATGCTATAAATATATATTTCCTTTTCATGCGTTCAAGATTTTTGACTATTTAAAAATAAATTACCTTTCAAAAGGTTCGTATTCAAGACTAATTTTTACATCAACAATTTTTGCAACCCTGTCTTCAACCAGCTTTGGCACTTTAATGTTGTAGTCATCAATAGCTATCTTGAGATCTGATGTGCCGAATATTTTACTATCCTTTGATTCCAGTCTTCCCTTTTCCTTTATTCTTTTGGTTACACCGTGGATTGTAAGATCACCCTCAACTGTAACTTCATAAATTCCTGCTTCGGTTAGATCTATATTGTCAATCTCAAGAATCTTTCCCGTAAATTTTGACTTCGGAAAAACCTGAGATTCCATATATGTTTCATTAAAGTGTTCCTCGGCAGTAGCTAAAGTAAATTCAAATGCCTTTATAAGAACAGCGAATACCATTTCTCCTGTTTGTACATCAAGAAAGCTGATAACCTGGTGATTATTTCCATCAATATCAATTATGTCTGTGTGTGATAAAAAGTAAACATGGCCTGTGCGCGTAAAATACTTTTGTGCAGTAACATTAAGCACAAGAAATGCTGATAATAACAGAAGAGCTTTTTTCATCAATCGTTTCATTAATTTATTGTAAATACCTGTGAAATATTAAACCCGAAGCGGATATCACCATCTAAAAAGCTTTTTGTTGTCTCACCGACGAATGAATTCTCAGTTATACCTCTGGAATTTGTTAAATGAAGCTGGAATACATGACCGCCAACCTGAATATCGAATCCAACTGCTATGGGATCGTAAAACCGGGTATCATAATTATTTTTATTGCCTGTAACTAAAAAATATTCTGCATTAACAGATATTCTTTTTGCAATTTTATATCTTCCGCCTATTCCCAGCGCATAAAGATCATTATTCTCTTCTTTTGTAAGCACGGAATTTCGATGAACAAGGGTGGGGGAAAGCTGAAGTGAAATCTTCTGGTTAAATTTTCTGGCAATTAATATCTGATGAGTATAGTCTATTCTCGAAACCAGATCTTCATTTTTTTCAGGATTGCCATACTCTGTTGTGTGTACGGTCATTGCTGAATGCAACATAACTGTAAAAGGCATACTAATCTTGCCCGCTGACTGTCTTAATAATAATATCTTAAGAAATCCATTTACATCCTCAAAATATGTAGCACGTCCTATTCCTGCCATCAACCAATCATTAATACCGTATTCAAGACTAATATATGAATTAGTTTCATCAAGTCCCACAAATTTTTTCAATCCGTCATTTATCTGTCCAAACCTGTGTGCAATGCGTAAATCAAGTCCTTTTTTCGGCATTTTTTCCACTGACTGGCCGTTAATGATCCTTGTAGAGAAAAATGTGGATATTGCATAATCAGTAGTATTTTGAGTCTCAGCATCAAGCAAAGATTCCAAATCATCCTGTGCCTTCAGGGCAGTGAATAAAAATATCAGAAAAATGACAATAAAGTACTTTGGTATTTTCATAGTATCCCTGATTTATTATTCAGCTTCAAAATTATTAAACAGAGACAGAATCTCTTCCTCGCCAAGTATGCGGTTAAATATTCTTATATCATCTATTTTACCATCAAAATATAATGCTTCAGTCTCATTCCTGTTAAATGCCCTGCCAAAATATATCAATCCGGATAAAACGTCCAATGCTTTCTTCTCATCCAGGAATCCCTCGTAAAAACCATCGATATACATTTTAGGCAATGTTGTATCACTTCCTGAATCAATATATAAATGGTGCCATATCATTTCATAACTGTATTTCATCTTTGACCTGAACATGCTGATAACATTAGTGTCATTTATGTAACCATATGTTAATGTTGCTCCAGAGGTCATATCGACTTCAGAACGTACAGCATTTAATCCGTAATCAAAAATCACATATGATTTGGTTATATCATTGTTTTTATGTGCAAACCACAATGAAATTGCAAGTGGATCATAAAACCCTATCTCCGCCAGAATATAATCATCAACCCCGTCAAAATAGAGGGCACTGCCGGTATTACCATACCTGTCATCTGTTACCTGAGGGTTGCCAAAGAGTATGCCATGAATATTGCTATTGCTTGTATCAATGGCATTACCATCAAGCATATAATGAGCTATCATACCTCCAATAATGCTGTCCTGCTTAAAATATTCGGGATACAGATCCTCATCATTCTCATACTGACAATTCCAGAATAAGATAAAAAACATAATAAATAAAAAAGGAATGACTTTCATATGCAATATTTTAAAATACTATAAAAAAGTTACTTTATTATTATGAAATACACAAATAAATGATATCATAAATTGTTTGATTATATCCTGCCAAAGGAATAGTATTTATGTAAATAATCCTTCATCTCTTATCAACATAAGAATAGCAGAATGTGGTACGATAATATATTTTTCCTTGTTAAACTCAATTTCCCATCCGCTTTTTTGCATATAAATTGCCATGTCCCCTTCTTTTGGTTGAAGAGGAACATATTTTACTTCATCACTTTTATTTTTCCATGGTTCGTCGACTTCATTAATAGCAGGTATCGGATAGCCCGGCCCTACTTTAAGTACAAAACCACTGTATATCTTTTCCTTTTCCTGTACCCCCGGTGGCAAATATAATCCTGCTTTGGTTTTGTCCTGCGATGACTTGGGCTTTATTAAAACCCGGTCACCCACCATTACAAATTTATCTAAATTATAATCGCCTATTTCCAGTGTCATATTTTTCTATTTGAAAAGAGTGTAAATATACAAGTTAAACAGGCAAAATCAATAAATAAATAAGATTTCATACGATAAAAGACTAAATTTATAAATTAGTAATTAACAAACGATGTTTGCAGGGATTTGAAAAAAGTTGCAATAATAGGATCTGCAGGAATACCCGCACGTTATGGCGGATTTGAAACCTTAGCTCAGAATCTCGTTTATAACCTGTACTCCAGGTTTAATTTAGTGGTTTATTGTACAAAGAAGCTATATAATAAACAGGAACGGCAGGTAAAGTACAAATATGCAGAATTAATATACTTGCCGGTAAATGCAAATGGAGCTCAGAGTATAATATATGACTCCATATCAATAATACATGCCCTGAGAAAAGCGGATGCCCTTCTTATTCTTGGGATCTCAGGCTGCCTGTTTCTTCCGTTTGCAAGGGTGTTTTCGCATAAAAAGATAATAACTAATATTGACGGCCTTGAATGGAAAAGAAGTAAATGGAACCTTTTTACAAAGCTGATTCTTAAATTATCAGAGTATCTTGCAATAAAATACTCCGATCATATTATTGCTGATAATGAGTCTATAAGCAAATATATACTGAAGAAATATAACTTAATACCGGAAA
>CAZFHF010000313.1:0-4117 GCA_964518655.1 uncultured Bacteroidales bacterium
TACAGAGTAAATAACGATCTTGACCAGGCTATTGAACTGTATGAAAAATATAAAAAGATGCTGCCCTCATCAGACAAGGCAAATCTCGAATATATAAACAAGCAGGTCCAGGCATGCAATGCTGCTTTAAAATTCATGGAAAATCCTGTTGATCTCATTAAGACTAATCTGGGTGAAGCAGTAAATACAAGCTCTTCAGATTTTAAGGCAGTAATCTCAGGTGATGGCAAATCATTAGTTTATATGAACGAGTTACCCTTCTATGATGCCATATATTTTTCTCAGCTTAAAGACGGAAAATGGACAGAACCTGAAAATATTACACCGCAAATTCAATCAGATGGGGATCAATATGTATCGTCAATATCATATGACGGCACATGCCTCTATCTGACACGTGAAGATAATTTCAACAGTGATATATATGTCAGCTCTTACGAGAACGGACAATGGGCAAAATCCAGGGGCCTGCCCAAGCCAGTTAATTCAAAATACTGGGAATCACATGCCAGTATTTCAAAAGATGGCAGAACCTTATATTTTACAAGTAACCGTAGGGGAGGATACGGAGCTATGGATATATTCAGAACGGTAATGGATGAAGAAGATGAATGGACAGAACCAACAAACCTGGGAAGTGTAATTAATACAGCGTTGAATGAGGACACACCATTTATTACTGAAGATGGTAGATCACTTTTTTTTAGCTCCCAGGGACATAATAGCATGGGTGGTTATGATGTTTATGTTTCCAGAATTGATGATGAAGGCGCCTGGACTCAGCCCGAAAATTTAGGATATCCTATAAGCACAACGGATGACGATATGTTTTATTATCCATGGAATAACGGACAAATAGGATATATCGCATTATATGAAGAGGATAGCTATGGAAAAGAAGATATTTACTCCGTAAGACTTGCTACAGATGAAATTACAGAGGAGGAAATTGCTGAAAAAATAGATACAGATGTTGATAAGACAGATACATTGGAAAAACAAGTTATTGAAGAAGAAAAGATTGAAGAGGCCCCGGAAGAAATAGTGGAAACAGTTGAAGAGAAACCTATGGTTGAACAGGTAGCAGAGATTGTAAGTGAAGAACTTGAAGAGGAAGAATACGCAGCTGCTGTCGAATTTGTGTTAAAACCCATATATTTTAAATTTGATGACTTTAGTCTTACTGAAGATGCTAAAGCTGAACTTAATAAAATTTCATCTCTTTTGAATGACTATAATAATCTCAAGGCTGAACTGAAGGGCCACACCGATGCCAAAGGTCCGGATCAATATAATAAGATATTATCCGAAAAAAGAGCTTCATCGGCATTAAATTATCTAATAAGTAAAGGGATTGCTAAAAACAGGCTGTTATCTACCGGATTAGGTGAAACAATGTTTGCTGCAATAAACAAAAATCCTGACGGATCAGATAATCCTGAAGGAAGAAGGCTAAACCGCAGGGTGGAATTTGAAATTATTGGCATTGAACAGGACAATATCATTATTAGACAGGTAGAAATCCCTGAACAACTGCGTTTTGTAAAATAAAAGACTCCAAATGATTTCATTATGAGACATTTGCTATTTCTGATAATTATAGTCATTACATTTTGTGAAAGTATTAAATGCCAGATAGAACTTGAAGAAGAACTCAGGGAGTGTTACAGAGAAGCCGAATATTACTTTAATACTGGCGATTATGAAGAGGCTGAATATTACTATTTATTATTAATTAAGCATGATCCTGACAATTCAAATTTTAATTTTAAAACAGGAGAAAACTACCTTAACATTCCCGGAAAAGAAACTCTGGCGATACCTTATCTTGAAAAAGCAATAGAAAATGTCATTGAAAAAAATAAGTATAAAAGAAAATCATTCGAGGAAACCAAAGCCCCATTACATGCTTATTTTCATTTGGGTAACGCTTACAGGATAAACAACGAGCTTGATAAGGCTCTTGATGCATATAAGACCTTTGTTAATTCTCCATACTATTACGGCAATTACAACCAGACAATAGTAGAAAACGAAATTAGATCATGTGAAAGGGCAAAAATCATTCAGGATTCGCCAATAATATTAAAGGAAGCCCCCCTTAATGATTATATTAATACATCAGCAATTGAACTAAATCCTGTTGTTTCAGGAGATGAAAAATCACTTGTATTTATAAGAAGACTTAAGTTCTACGATGCTATATTATATTCCATTTACGAAAATGACGACTGGTCAGAACCTGTCAATATAAATCCTCAGGTTATATCTGACGGTGATTTTTATCCTTCATCTTTATCCTATGATGGCAAAGAACTATATCTTATCAGAAAAACCAAATACGGATCTGATATATATATAAGCTATCTGAAAGAAGGATCATGGACTGAAGCAGAGAAGCTAACCAGTAATATAAATTCTTTGCTCGATGAATCGCAAGCCTGTTTATCAGAAGATGGGAAATCGCTTTTCTTTTCCAGCAACAGGAAAAGAGGAAAAGGAGGGCTGGATATTTATGTTTCAAAAAAAGACAAGAAAGGTGAGTGGGGTAAGCCTAAAAACCTTGGTAGAATTATAAATACCAGATTTGATGAAAATACTCCCCATATAACTAATAACGGAACAAGACTTTTTTTCAGCTCAAATGGACATTACAATATGGGAGGATTTGATATTTTCTATTCTGAACTTGTTGACGACAAGTGGTCAATTCCTGTAAATATGGGTTACCCAATCAATAACACAGGAGATAATCAGTTTTATATGCCCCTTGAGGGAGGCAAAGTAGCTTACATCTCAAAGTATGATTCAACAAACAATAATGACCAGGATATTTACAGACTTGAAATATATTCTAATTTGCCGAATATTGAATTGCCTGATAAACAGTAACTTACTCTCCCGATTTAAAATACCGTTGATTTACTGACTTTCTATTATTTCAATGATTATTTGCATGTTCAGAATTGTTGAAAATTAAAATCCCGAAACAGTACAAAATATTATATCTTTGTGTAATTGAGCGGTTTAAAGGTTATAAAAAAATAACTTGCTGTGCGTCCATTTTCACATATTTTATTTTTAAACCTGGTACTATTATTATTACCTGTAATTGAATTTTCATCTTACTCACAGAATGACTATAAACAATTAAAGGATAATTTCCTTTATGCAGAGCATTATTTATCAGTCCAGCAATACCGCGAAGCTTTGCCATTATATTTATCAGTATACCAGAATGATAGTATGAATGCAAATATTAATTACAGAATAGGACAGTGCTACATAAATATTCGGGGAGAGAAATTAAGATCAATTCCCTATCTTGAAAGAGCATCAAAAAATATTTCAGCCCAATATATTGAAGGCGAATTTGAATCTGATGTAGCATCACTGGAAGCATTATTCCTGCTTGGAGAGTCTTATCAAAGAAACAATCAGCTGGATAAAGCACTGCAGACATTTCTCGATTATAAAGATCTGTTACAGCCAAAAGACTCAAAAAATATTGATAAAGCAGAAAATAAAATTCATAGTATCTCAATTGCTAAACAGGAAATTAATAATCCGGTTGACATAAGATTTCTAAACCTGGGCAGTAATATAAACTCAAGGTTTTCTGATTATAATCCTGTGGTATCCGGTGACCAGAATTTGTTAGTTTTTACTTCATTCTGGGAATCTGCCGATTTAATATTACAATCAAATTACATTGATGGTGAATGGTCAGAACCTGTAAATATTACTGAGGAACTTGGTTCCGAAGGTGACTGTTATACAGGCGCAATCAGCAATGATGGAATGCAACTATATCTAATAAAGCAGGGAAATTATAACAGTGATATTTATGTAAGCTATAATAAGGATAACAGATGGACTCCCATGCAGAAGCTGAATAAAAGGATAAATTCAAATGATCAGGAGACAAGTATATCAATATCCACAGACGGCAATACAATATATTTCAGCAGCAACAGACCGGGAGGTGAAGGGGGTTTTGATATATATAAATCCGAGAAGGACAATGGAGAATGGTGTAAACCGGTAAATCTGGGAACGGTAATTAATGCTTCCTATAGTGAGGATGGTCCCGGTATATGGAGTGAGTGGTAGATGG
>CAZFHF010000314.1:0-4085 GCA_964518655.1 uncultured Bacteroidales bacterium
CTTTATTTTTCTCCTGTCAAAACTATCAATCTTTTTAAACTCGTCAATAATTATTTTTTTTAAAAATATTTTTTCTTTCAGCCAGACAGGAATAGCTGTAATAAATGATAATAGTCCCCTTGGCACAACAGCATAATATGTTTCAAGCAGCCTTTCGAATTTAAGAAAAGGTTTATCATAGAATGCTATAGCATCAAGCTCATCAATTTTTAATCCGGCATAATCAAGGCAGTACCTGCAGGCATTTACAGGAAATGATGAATCATGCTTCTTTCTTGTGAATCTTTCTTCCTGTGCTGCAGCAAGCACCTTGCCGTTTTCAGTGATGGCAGCCGCTGAATCATGATAAAATGCTGAAATGCCTAAAATCTTCATAGGAATCATTTGAGGGCTTAAAAATAACTATTTTTGGTGATTTTGTGCCTGAATAAGATTTTCCAGTTGCAGAATTTTATTATAATCCTCACCAATACTTTTTAATTCTTTTAATAATGCCTTTGCTTTGCCGATATCCCCATTAAATATCAGGGCCTCAATTTGCAGGGATAAGAGTTCTTTCCTGTCAGAATTTTCGTACAGGCCTGAAGCTGTATTTAATAATATGACTGCTGATTCATAATCTTTCATTAATAATAAGATCTCACCTTTTTTTAAATATCCCGTAAATGTTTCCTTTAATTCCAGCTGTCTGTCTATTAACCTGAGGGCTGCTGGTAAATCCTTAAGCTTAATAAGACATTCTGCTGCTTCAGCATAATAATCAATCTTGCAGGGATCAAATTTAATTATTGAATTGTATTCTTTGAAAGCTTTGAAGAAATTATTATTCTCTTTATAATACCTGCCCAATCTTATGTGCGCATCAACAACATCCATTTCAGGGGATGTAAGTACCATGTAAGCTAATGAGCTTTCAAGGGATGAAGGGTCAATTATTTGGATATTATCCGGGGAAGCAGTATTTAAAGGCTTGAACGGCCATGAAGACTTCAGGCTGTTTATTCTGTAAACACCTATAATACTGTCCAGCCCGGTATATCCCCAGTATCTTTTAAATTTAGTATAAGAATCATTAATAACAGGACTGCATTTACCTCTGATCAGATTTGAACTTGTTATCTCTTTACAGAATGCATCTGCCATAAGAAAGTATCCGTCAATGTTTGGATGTACATGCTCGGTTACCAGCTTGCTGCCGATGATTCCGTTTACAGAATTATCTTCGAAACAGTCTTTTACCGGCACCAAATAAGCATCATATTTTTCTGCCAGTTCATATATTATTACGTTAATTTCTTCAGGTGCCCTGAACCTTATGCAGTCAAGGTCTTTTGACTTATAATAATATTCTTTTGCAGCAGTGTATTCCTTTTCATTCTCATATTTTTTTGCCATGTAATATATATCCTCTGCAGAAGGATAACCCGTTTCTACTGTTGAACAAAAAGGGGGAAGGTCCCTGACATTACAGACAAGGTCGCTGATAAACACAGGCAGATCATTACGCCTGGCTTTTTTTAACAAGCCTTCCATGTTCTTTTTGAACTGGGCAATACCCTGGGTATAAATTTCATCTTTATAAGCTATTTCCTTTTTCGCAGCAATTCGCTTCATCAGGGTTCCCCTTTCAGCAGGTTCTGAATTCTTAGCGTTAAATAACGCAGATGTCTTGTTGAAAACATTTCGCAAAAGCTGGTAAAACCTCATTGACAACAAATCCAGATGTATGAATACGAGCAATCTATGCCTGCTTATAATTTCGTTGGATGCAATGCCGAAAGCCCCGTAATATTCATTATGGCCGCAATATATGATTAAGGCATCAGGCTCTGCTTTTAAAACATCATCCATATAATCAAGCAATGTATAACTGTTTATGGCCGTAATAGCAGTATTTATAACTTCTATATTTTTACCGGTATAACTTTCCCGAAGTCTTTCATGCAGTATTCTTGAGAACATTAAATTCTTGCCGTAAGGAAATCCGATAGCGGTAGAACTGCCTAAAACAAAAATCCTGAATGTATTTTCCTGCTTTCCTTTGAGGAACATGTCATTTGCCGGAAATGTATATTCAAGTTTTTGAAAGTATTTTTTGCCTGTTTGCGGATTAACAATTTTGTATTCCCTGAATTCAGGATCAGGGTTATCAATAAGCAGGTTTAAGTTGTCGCCATAACCAAACAGCCTCAATAAACATTCCAGAAATAATATAATTATTAACGGAATGCATATAAATATGATTTTAAAAATCAATCTTTTTATAAACCCTGGAGTTGATTTATCATTTTCTTTTCTCATAAATCAAGCATATAAGTTAATCACCTAATTTATTTTTTATACTATGGAACTGCAAATATAAACTGCTCCAACTATAAATTAATTTGAAAAATATTTGATTTTTTCAATTAAATATATATTTTTACGCCACATAAACGCATATTATTAACTAAAAAAGTAAAAATTATGAGAAAAATTTACACGTTACTCGCTATGGTAGCTATTACCGGTATGGTAATGGCACAAAAAGCACATGTACCCATTGACTGTGAATGGACAGACGTTGGCATTGAAGTTGACGGTGTTGTTGATGCAGAATGGGAGAATGCAGATGCAGTATTGATGGAAGTTGACGGCGGTGATGTACCTTATTCACTGTATGAAGCTTCTTTCAGGATCCTGTGGAACGAAACAAACTTCTTCATGCTATGCCAGATTGATGACGATGATCACTGCGATCAATGGTGCACAACTCTTGATGACTGGCTTTCAGACAGGCTGGAAATTTTTATAGATACAGGTGATCCACTGGATGACGGACATGGTGCACAGGAATCAATGGGTGGCGCCAATACAGGCCACAGGCAGAATACTTCTTTCTGGTTTGAAGGCGTAACTGATACAGCATGGCTTAATACTGGCATGTGGTATCATTATACTCCTTTCTGGAGTGCATTTGTTATTGATATGGATTACTTTGACTATGAATTTGGTTTCATCTGGGATGAAATGTTTTATATTGACACTCTGCCAGATCCGGATGATACTCTTAATATAGTAATTCACAATGGTGCACAAGTTGGTCTTCAGGTAACTATGGTTGACGTTGATCAGGCAACATCTGATACAAGGACATTCTGCCAGTTTGTTGAAGGTGATGCATGGACAAACATGGACAGCATGGGTGTTGTTACATTAGTAAATGGTCCAAATCTTGGATTTGAAAATGCTTCAGTAACACAGTCTATCAATGTTTACCCGACTCCGGCTAATGACGTATTATACATTGAAGCCGAAGCAGGAGTTGAAGTAAGAATCAACAACATTATTGGTCAGGAAGTATTAAGGATCCGCAACTATAACGGAAACCCGGTTGATCTTAGTGGATTTAGCACAGGATTATACTATGTTTCTGTTTATAACAATGACGGTATTCTTCTTGGTAAAAATAAATTTTCTGTTGTTAAATAAAGAAAATTTAAAATAATATGCGAGACCCGGTAGATTTCTACCGGGTTTTTTTATAATTTTATATCAGGTAAGAGAGTTTTCGTTAGAGTTGAATAATTTTGCTGGACACTCAATAACCGGATCATGAGAATAACTTGTTCGTTAATTGCAATGTTTTCTATTGCCGTAATGGCGACGGCACAAAAACAACATGTATTTATTAATTGTGATTATACTTGTAAAGGTATTGCAGTTGACGGTGTTGTTGATGCAGAATGGGATAATGCAGATGCAGTATTGATGGAAGTTGACGGCGGTGATGTACCTTATTCACTGTATGAAGCTTCTTTCAGGATCCTGTGGGACGACACTTACCTGTATATGCTCTGCTGGATTGATGATGACGATCACTGCGATCAATGGTGTACAGGCCTTGAAGACTGGCAGTCGGACAGGCTGGAGATTTACCTTGACGTGAATGAAGTACTGGATGACGGACTTGGAGCACAGCATGGCGCAGAAAGCGGGCATTACCGGTTTGTTTCACCCTGGTTTGAGAATGTTACTGATACGATATTTGAATACACGGACGTATGGAATGATGTTGCCTGTCAGTGCGGATATATTCTTGATTT
>CAZFHF010000315.1:0-4077 GCA_964518655.1 uncultured Bacteroidales bacterium
GTAATGTTGAATCATCATTAATAAATAACTTTAAATACACATCAAATTTGGTTTACATAAAGCAGTGTCCGTTTTTATGCGATTATTCAGCCACTACATGGTTTCGGGTAATTAATAATGAACTGCAAAATGGAAGGCCTGTTATTTATGCAGGCGCGAGTTCTTCATCAGCTCATGCATTTGTTCTTGACGGGATGGATGATCAGGATTTTATTCATATTAACTGGGGCTGGAATGGTAGTAATAACGGATATTATAATTTTGGATCATTTCTTAGCTTTAACCAGAATCAGGAAATGGTAATCGGAATTGAACCTGAAATTGAAGAAGCGGGTAAGCTAAATTGTGATGAGGCTATAGAACTATTCGATTCAATAAAATATTCGGGTACTACATGCAACGGGATAAGCTATATCAACAGATATGGAAGTATTAAAAATGCTACGGGAAGGGAAGTTATACATAGGTTCAATGTACCTAAGGCACAACGTGTAACAATCGAACCATCCCTGAATGCCAATCATATTCTTGTGCTGTTAAATGATTGCAACAGGGATAGCGTTTTCGACTGTAAAGGTGAAAAATCATATTGCAGCATGGATTCAGGAGAGTATTATTTAATAGTTGAAGGAAGCTGTGGATACGAAGGAGACTATAGCCTTATTATTAACCTGTGCGATAGTTTACCGCAATTAAAGATTGAACATCTGGGTCCGATGAGTATTGTTGAGAGGGGACAAAAAATTATGTTATGGTATAATATTACTAATATCGGACTTAAAGAAGCATATGAAAGTATACTGAAATTCTACCTTGGCAGTTATAATACAATAGATTCGCTGAGTTCTGCTTTATGTCTTGACAGTATAATTGTTAATAGCATAATGCCCGGGGAAACTTTAAGGATTGATAAAATTGTTGCATTACCGGACACGCTGACAGGTGATCATTATTTTCTTTTTACTATTGCTGATGCCAATAATCAGGTCAAGGAAAAACCTGAATTACCGAAATGTATCATATACCCGATATTTTTCTTTGATCCTGGAAATATATCATGTACCGATGCAATAGAACTGGAAAACGGGATAATCTATAATGGAAATACTGCCGGGGGTGAGCGTAATGTCGACTATTATATTATTGGCAAGTATTCTTTTGATTATTATGGCAGTGAAAAGGTTCACAAAATTACGACACCCTATTCAGGCTATATATCAGTGGATTTTGAAAGCGAGAATGATAAATCACTGAAATATTTTGTAATGGCAAGCTGCAATGAAAAAAATCGTCCTGTATCGAGCGACAATCCCGGAACATTTCCGGTACTTGCAGGAGAGACCTATTATATTATCATTGATAATAAAGATACGTTGGCAGACTATAGTTATTCTGTTACCGTATGGCTTCCGGATTCCTGCCCAAGTCCCGTTATTTCAGGGAATACTGATCTGTGTGAGAACATGAAAACCTACCTTAGTGTACCTGCTTCCTTTTCAAGAAACTATGAATGGTATAAGGATAATACTTTGATTAGTAATGATTTATATAGTTTTAAGTATATTGTTGAAGAAGGAAAATATTTTGTTAAAGTAAAAGAGAATGGATGCACAGGGAGTTCGGATACAGTTGAGGTACGTATCAGCCCTTATCCTGATAATTATGAGCTGCGCTGTTATGGTAATACGGAGATTTGTACGGGCGACAGTACCAAGCTGGCGATAGTTGCGGATACAAATTGCCACTATGAATGGATTAAAGACGAGTTATTAATTGGTGATACTTCTGAATTGTTCTTTGCTAAGGAAGGAGGAGGATACACCGTAAAAATCACAAAGGAATACTGCACGGTAAGTACAAATACTATTAATATTACTCAGCATCAGTTACCACTGAATTTTGGGGAAAAACTGGCATTAAATACTGATAATCTTGAATTTTATCTGGCCTTTAATAAAAACTTTTACACTTACCAATATATCTATGGCACTATTCCAACCGGAGTGACTTTAACTGAAGATATGGAAAACAAGCCCTTGCAAGCATGCTATTTGAACGGCACTGAAGATTATATTGTTCTTGATCATTGGTTCGATGATCCTACGGAATTCACTCTGTCACTGTGGTTTAAGACTTCAACAACTAAGGGAGGCAGGTTAATAGGTTTTGGGGACGAATATACAACAAGTTATTACAGGGACAGGCATGTATATATGGATACAACAGGCAGGATTCATTTTGGTGTTTATCCGGGTGAAATAAAGATAATATCATCTGATACAAGTTATAATGATGATAAATGGCATTTTGTATGTGCATCTTTATCAGGGGAAGGGATGAAATTATATATTAACGGAGAATTAATCGCTTCAGATAAAACAGTGACTACAGCACAGAGTTACAAGGGGGTCTGGAAAATAGGATACGACATTATTGAAGACTGGACAGATGAGCCGGTTAGTAATAGTTTTGAAGGATCAGTTGATGAAGTTAAGATCTATCATAGAATGTTAAGTGATTACAACGTTAAATCTTTATATAAAGGGCAGGAATTGAGCATTAATATACCGGAAACATTTTCCTGTGATACTATGGGTGAATTTGAGATTTTCATTGAAAGCTCTCAGCCGGGCATCAATTACTGGTTGGTTAATATGATTGATACTACATTCATTTCTCAGCCCCTTACCGGAAACGAAGAACAATTGAAACTGTTTTCAGGTAAACTAAATACAACGTCATTTTTTAAGATTTATGCCATGGATACGACCACCGGATGCTCCAGGTTTATGGATACTACAATAACGCTAACAGTTGATGCAGCAACCGAAGCTAAGATATATACCGATGGTGAATTAAGTTTTTGTCCGGGAGACAGTATATTCTTATACTATTCGTCAGCAGGCCGTATACAGTGGATAAATGATAGTATGCTAGTCATTAGTATAGCAGATAGTATTTATATTTCAGAATCTGGTTATTACCGGCTGATTGTATCAAATGATTTTGGATGCACTGATACATCGGAGGCTGTGTTAATAAGTGTATATCCTTTGCCACATCTATATCTCGGTGAAGATACGGTAATTAACAACCAACAACAATTGATAATCGGACCGCAGGATAATTATACGTCTTATCAATGGAATACAGGTGATGTAAGTAAAACTATAATGGTCGACGGAGCAATGGGGCCTGGTATATATGATTACTGTCTCGTGGCAACAGACAGTAATGGCTGCCAGGTCTCCGACAGTATCAGGATTACTATTATATTAATAAGCGGTTTGCAGGAAAACTACAATAATGTTATTAAAGTTTTTCCCAATCCGGCTAACGACAAAATTAATGTAATAATCAATAATACTATTTCTGATAAGATCTATATCAATATCAGGTCAGTAACAGGTAAATTAGTCTACTCAGATATTTTATACCTGTCAGTTAGTTTTATTCAGCAGGAAATTAACGTAACCAGTCTGTTGAGTGGCATGTATATCCTCAGCATTGATGACGGGCAACACATTATACATTATAAGCTATTAGTGGATTAAAACCGGTCTTTCCAGGATGATATAAGCACAGCTTCAACAGAAAGGTCAAAGGCAGGATTGTACATTGTGTAGAAATTGATTTTTCAATTATCCATATTCTTATTAACTTAAAGATATTTAATATAGTGATTATTATAAGAAACGTCATTAAATGCGTGTCTTATAATGCATAAGCATTATAGCCTGTCCCGCTTAGGCGGGATTAAGATAGCTTTGGACTACATGCCCGACAAAATCTATTATCCAACAAACACGCTGAAAGCAAGAATAAGAGGGGAGGAGAAATAATTTTTTCTCACTTTTTGTACGTTAGCTGAACACTCTTTTTGCGTAGTGGAACGGAGCGAAATGGGTGTGGATTATGATATATCGCATATTTAATGTAATTAATTTATAATGAAGTTTTTGCATTGATTAAAATATATTATAAATTTGATAAACATACATGTACTTGTGTTATTTTAAAATATGAAGTTAAAAGGTTAGTAGATTTGTTTGTTTTATAACATACTAACAAGCTTCG